>JALOMF010000190.1 GCA_025455635.1 Saprospiraceae bacterium
ATCCACCTTTCCCAATTTCGCAGCCCCCGAATCCGAAATCCGAAATCCGAAATCCGCAATTGCTTCTGCCACCTGCTCCCCGCAGCGCATGACCGGGTTCAGCGAGGTCATCGGCTCTTGGAAAATCATGGCGATTTCGTTGCCACGCAGGGCCTGCTTGCCCGCCTCGTCGAGCTGGGACAAGTCAGTTTCCGAGCCGTCTTTCCGAAGGAAAAAAAGCCCGCCCGCTTCGACCTGCGCCCGCTCCGGCAACAGGCCGATGATGGAAAGCGCCGTCAGCGACTTGCCAGAGCCGCTCTCCCCCACGATGCCCAGGGTCTCGCCTTTTTTCAAGGAAAAACCGATGCCCTTCACGACCTGCACAGGCCCATTTTCCGAAGGAAAACGGATGCGCAAATCGTTGACGGTGAGGAGGTTGTGGTTTTGCATGGTGTGCTGACAGCTAGCTGGGCCTTGTTTTTTTGAAAAGCCTAGCTCGATTTGGGCGCAATTTACGATGTTTGAAATTCAAGTCAGTCGCTGATTTGTTTCGCAATAAAAAAGACACCTGAACTGACTTTTTACAGTCAATTTTATTTCATAAAAAATTGTTTGTCAACAACTTATGCCACGTATCGCCTTTAAAATGCAGCTCCACCCCGGCCAAGCCGAGGAGTACCAGCGCCGACACGACGAGCTTTGGCCAGAACTTTCAGCCTTGCTGAAATCAGCGGGAATTTCAGACTATTCCATTTTCTTGGACGAAGCGACGAACAGCCTTTTCGCCGTCTTGGAAAACAACGACCCCGGCGCATTGGCGGCACTGCCGAAACACCCCGTGATGCAGCGTTGGTGGGCCTACATGGGCGACATCATGGCTACCAACCCTGACAATTCGCCCGTTTCTTCGGATTTGAAGCAGGTCTTTCATTTGCCGTAGCACGTCAAGTTTGCGAGGCGGAACTGCCCTTTTTTCCGCAAATTTGCCGCCGTTCCAAAATCATCCATCTTGCAGCAAATCCAAATCCTCCTTCGTTTCCTCAAATTTTACTGGCAGGCTGGCACCCGCTACAACGTCCATTCGCCGTTCGCTTTTGCCTTCACCGAGGCCGTGCTGGAGGACGACCGCTGGTTTTATGCCTTCAGCGAGGTGGAGGACCTGCGTGATTTCCTCAGCCCCGACCGCACCGAAATCGAGGTGACCGACCTCGGCGCTGGCTCGCAGGTGACGCCGGGCCGTCGGCGCAGCATCGGCAATTTGGTGAAATACTCGGCCAGCCGCCCGTTCATCTGCCAGTGGCTGTTCAAAACGGTGGCGCACACCCGACCGAAAACCATGCTGGAACTGGGCACTTCGCTCGGCATCAGCACGGCGTACCAGGCAGCGGCATCGCTCAGTGCCCGGTTTGTGACTATCGAGGGCTGCCCCAATGTGGCCATGTACGCCCGCAAGAACCTCGAAATGCTGAACGTGAAAAACGTGGAGCAACGAGTAGGCCGCTTCGAGGAGGTGCTGCCCGGTGCCTTGCAGTCGCTCGGCCCGCTCGACTATGCCTTCATTGACGGCAACCACCGACGGGAGCCTACGCTGCGGTACTTCGAGCAGTGCCTCGAACATGCGCACGAGGGCAGCGTTTTCGTTTTCGACGACATCCACTGGTCGGCGGAAATGGTAGAGGCGTGGGAGACCATCCGGCTGCACCCAAGGGTGTCGGTGAGCATTGATTTGTTCTTCATCGGGCTGGTTTTTTTCAGGAAAGAAAACAAGGTGCAGGAGCATTTCCGGCTGGTGCCGTGGCTTTGGAAGCCGTGGAAAATCGGCTTTTGGGATTTGTTCCGGCGATAATATTTCAGAAAATGGAAGCTAACCTCACTGTCCGAGAAATCCAGTCAACCGACATTCCGCTCATCAGTGATTACTGGCTGAACGCCGACCCCGACTTCCTGCATGGCATGGGCATTGACCCGGCGAAACTGCCCACCCGGGAGGAATGGGCGCAGATGCTGGCCGCCCAGCTCACCGCCGACTACCCAGATAAAAAGGCGTACGCCATCATTTTGGAAGTGGACGGGCAGCCCATCGGGCATTGCAACGTGAACCCCATCACCTACGGCACCGAGGCGTACATGCACCTCCACATCTGGCACGAAGCCAACCGTGGGAAGGGCCACGGACTAGAACTGGTCGGGCTTGCCATTCCTTTTTTCTTCAAAAACCTGCGGCTGGAGCGGCTGCTTTGCCAGCCCTACGCCTTGAACCCGGCCCCAAACCGCACCTTGCCCAAGCTGGGTTTTGTCTTTTTGAATAAATATACAACCATACCCGGGGCTATCTGTTTCGAGCAGGACGTCAACCTTTTGGCCTTGGAAAAAGGGGATGTGTAAAAGATACACAAATTTGACTTCGCACGGTTTTGTTTTCACGCAGTTCTTTTCACCTTTGCGCTCGCTGGGAGCGGACGGAGCAACCTCCAACTCGTACCAGCTACAAAGCACTATGAGCAAACTATGGCAATTTTGATTTTCTTCCTGGCACACTGGTTCATCTGCCTTTTTTTCCAGACCTTTTTCCACCACCGCTACGCTTCACATAAAATGTTCACCATGAACAAGTTCTGGGAGCGGTTCTTCCATTTGACCACTTACATGGCGCAGGGGTCGTCTTACCTGATTCCCAGCGCCTACGCCGTGATGCACCGGATGCACCACACGTTTTCGGATACGGAAAAAGACCCGCACTCGCCCAATTTCTTCAAGGACGTGTTCGGCCTGATGATGCATACCCGCCGCATTTTCAATGGGTTGGTGAACAAGACGATTCAGGTTTCGCCCAAGTTTTTGGGCAATTACCCCACTTGGGACTGGCTCGACCGCTTTGGCAATACGTGGGTTTCCCGCCTGTTTTGGATGAGCGGCTACGTGGTTTTCTACGCCTTCTTCGCAACGGAATGGTGGATGTACCTGCTGCTGCCCGTGCACTTCCTGATGGGGCCGGTGCATGGAGCCATCGTGAACTGGTGCGGCCACAAATACGGCTACCAGAACTTCAACAACGACGACCATTCCAAAAACTCCTTGCCGCTAGACTTTCTGATGCTCGGCGAGCTGTTCCAAAACAACCACCACAAGCACCCGAACAGCCCCAATTTTGCGCAGCGCTGGTGGGAGTTTGACCCGGTTTACCCGATTATGCGGGTACTGCACTGGGTGGGAGTGATACAGCTGCGGAGGGCGTGATTCGATTTCGGATTTGGGATTGCGGATTATGGATTGGGGGCACTGCTAAATCAAATGCCGCTACCAATACAAAAACGGCCTATGTGGTAAGCACATAAGCCGTTTTTGTTTTTGGTAAAAATTGGTGAGTACCTCGGTGCGTAATCCGCTATCCGCAATCCGTAATCGTCTTACACTGCCTGAATCACATCATACTGCGTGAGCATGTGCAAGCTCCCCGCCCGGTCACGCACCACCACGGCCTGAATTTCCTTCGTCAAATATTTGCCCAATTGCCGGAACGGCATATCGTCTTCAACTATCGGGAACGGCCTGCCCATGACGCTCGTCACGGGCTTTTCGGCGTGGAGCAACGGGTTGTCGAGGAGGTATTTCAGCACCTCGGTTTCGGTGACGCCGCCCACCATTTTGCCATCTTGGAGCACGGGGAGCTGCGAGATATCGTTCTCCTTCATCAGGTTGAAGGCGCTGCGCACGGTGTCCGACGGGCTGACGCTGAAGAAGGTCTTGCTGTTTTTTTGAGACAATAAGTCCTTGATTTTCAGCTCGGTATCGAGGAATCCCCGCTCCCGCATCCAATCGTCGTTGTAGAGCTTGCCGATGTAACGGCTGCCGTGGTCGTGGAAGATGACCACCACCACGTCGGTCGGTTTGAGGCGGTCTTGGAGCTGGAGCAGGCCACAAATGGCGCTCCCGGCGGAGTAGCCGAGCAGGATGCCTTCTTCCTTCGCAATGCGGCGGGCCATCACGGCGGCGTCCTTGTCGGTCACTTTTTCAAAATGGTCAATGAGCGAGAAGTCGTAGTTCTGCGGGATGATGTCCTCGCCGATGCCCTCGGTGATGTAGGAGTAGATTTCCTTGGGGTCAATCTTGCCCGTTTCGTGGTAGGCTTTCAGCGTGGAGCCGTAGGTGTCAATGCCCCAAATCTGGATGGCGGGGTTCTTTTCTTTCAAATACTTGGCAACGCCCGTGATGGTGCCGCCTGTGCCAGCGCCCACGACGATATGCGTCACTTTGCCCTCGGTTTGCTCCCAAATCTCTGGCCCGGTGCTCTCGTAATGCGCCTGGCGGTTGGCGAGGTTGTCGTATTGGTTGAACCAAAAGCTGTTGGGGATTTCTTTGCTCAGGCGCTCCGCAACAGAGTAGTAGCTCCGTGGGTCGGTGGCCTCCACATTGGTCGGGCAGACGATGACCTCGGCGCCCATTGCCCGCAGCAGGTCGAATTTTTCCTTGGACTGCTTGTCGCTGGTGGTGAAGATGCAGCGATAGCCCTTCACGCAGGCAGCGATGGCGAGGCCCATACCCGTGTTGCCGCTCGTACACTCAATGATGGTGCCGCCCGGCTTGATTTTGCCCTCGGCCTCGGCCACTTCGAGCATCTTGAGGGCCATGCGGTCCTTGATGCTGTGGCCGGGGTTGAAGGTTTCGATTTTGCCCAAAACAAGGCAAGGCACTTCGGCCACCACCTTGTTCAGTTTGACGAGTGGCGTGTTGCCGATGGTTTCGAGAATATTTTGGTAATACATTTCGATTGCGGATTGCGGATTTACGATTTCGGAGTGGGCCGCAAAGGTAAGCGGCTTGGGTTGCTGGAACGGGGTTTTGAGTGGTTTTGATTCAAAAAACTTGGCTTGCAAAGCAAATACTGGCTGCTTCATTTTCAAAAAAAGCTATTTTTGTAAAAAAACGTCAAGATGGCCGCAACCGCTGCACAGCAACCAATTCCGCAAACTGCCCTACCAACAAATGGCAACAAGCCTAAGCATATTTCATGGGATAACTTTGAAAAACGGTACCTCAGCCGTGAAGATGGCTACAAGTATGAATGGGTAAGGGGCTTGGTCATAAAATCAAAAAACACGATGAACCAAAAACAGCTCTACATCCTCGCCAACCTTCGGGATTTCTTCAATCAGCTAGTGTTTACAGGCCAAATAGAAGGCTATCTTGAACCAGAAGTTGACACTTTTTTCATAAAAGGGGAAGCACACCGCCGGCCCGACTTGTCTTTTTTCACCAAAAGGCAACAAGCGCTGGCAGCGCACGGCTTGGAGCAGGTTCCGCAGTTTGTCATTGAGGTTATTTCTAGCAACGATTTATTGAACGATTTAGAGGATAAATTGATGGACTATTGGCGGGCAGGCGTTCAGGTCGTTTGGTTGGTTTACCCAAAACAAGAAGTGGTCTATGTGCACTGCCTCGGCAAGGAAGCTACCCGTTGCCAGGGTGAAAGTATTTGCTCCGCAACACCCGTTTTGCCGTTGTTCGCTATCGCAGCTGTTGAGATTTTCAAGAAGCCGCCCATGCCTATGTAGCACCCTCACACCTTAAAATTCAACAAAAACTCCTTCACCAATAAATCGAACCTCGCCCCATCCTGCCCGTGAAAAAACACCTCGACGGGCAGCACGAAATACGGCAAGCGGTTTTGCGCCAGCCGCTCCCGGTGCAGTTCCAGCCGCATGGCGTCCTTTTCGGTGGTGAGGATGATTTTTTTGCCGCCCGGCAAATCCATGAACGCCTTTTCGATGTCGTTCAAATCATCTTCGGTGAAATAATGGTGGTCTTCAAACTCCCGCACCCGAACCGTGCCCACTTGGGTCTCCAGGTGGTCACGCAGGTAGTCCGAATTGGCGATGGCGCAGACCAGCAGCACCGACATATCTTGCTGTAAATCAACCTTGTAGGTGGCGTTGAGTGCGTAGTACGGCTGTAGGTAGCGGTAGCTCGAAAAGAAGACCTGCTGGCTTGGGAAGGGCTTTATTTCCGCCAGAAGTTTCGCCCGGTCGTCGTCGTGGAGGTCTTGCGGGCATTTGCTCACGATGATGACGTCGGCCCGGCGGTAGGCGCTGCGCCACTCCCGAAGGCGACCGCTCGGCAGCAGCCAGTCACGGGTAAATGGCCGCCGGAACTCCGTCAGGAGCACGTTCAGGCCCGGCGTCACGCCCCGGTGCTGGAAGGCGTCGTCGAGCAGGACGACCTGCGTTTCAGGGGCGTGCTGCAGCAGCTCCGGGATGCCCAGCGCCCGGTTTTCGTTTACGGCGGCGAATACCTCGGGGTATTTGCGCTTGAACATCAGCGGCTCGTCGCCCACTTGGTCGGCCTTGCTCCAGTACTGCACATTTTGGTAGCCAGTTGTTTTCCGGCGGTAGCCTCGGCTCAGGGTGGCCACGTTCAGGTAGGGCTGCAACAAGCGGATGAGGTGTTCGATATGTGGCGTCTTGCCAGCACCGCCCACGGTCAGGTTGCCCACCGAAATGACGGGGAGGTCGAATTTCACGCTTTGCAGCAGTTTCTGGCGGTACAGAAAATCACGGACGCTGACCCCAAGCCCGTAGAGCAGCGAGAAAGGCAGGAGCAGTATGCGTATCAGCGGGTCTTGAATCATTTTATCGGTGGAAGGTGGTCGGTGGACGGCTTTCGGCCACGCTTGCAAAAGTATGGATGGATTGGGATTTTTGTAAACGCCTAATTTGCCCAATCGTTTCATCCGACCCTGCGACCGCTCAATAATTGGGGATTTTACAGACGAGTGTTCAGCCTATTATTTTTGTGAAAATTTGTTCCCAAATTTGCACCTCCTATTTTTGCAAGGCTGGTTAAAGCTGAGTTCTCACCACCTAATCGAATCACAACCAATTCATTTTCAATCACCAAGTAAATGACAAAGCCATTACACGTCATCTTTCTGTTGTGTGCCTCACATGTGGCCACGGCCCAAGCCCCCGGCTACCTGGGCAAGCGGTTTTATGTGAAAGCAGATGCGCTCGTATCCCTCAGTTTTGGCCCGACCATCAAGAACAACGGTGCTACTAAGGTTTATGACGAAGCCGATGCAGGTGGTTTCGGGGCCGATACCCGTTACGGAATTCAAGCAGGCTATGCGGTTTCTAGGTACCAAAGCTTGGCAATTTCCGTTTCCCGCCTGAAAACCGGGATGCTTTACGAAAATTATTGGGCCGACAACATCCGATTTTATAACCTGACTGGCACCACCTTGGGCATTGGGTACTTACAATATAAAACGCAGCGTGGCGCAATCGCCCCGTTTGGCCCTTATTTTGGGCTCCATTTGCAAGCCAGTTTACTGAACTCGACGTACAACAAAACGTTGAACTTAAATCCAAAAGAACTGAATATTCCAGACAAAAAATTGACCTTCTACTCGGTCGGCCTCGAATTTGGCCAAAACTCCGTCTTAAAAGACATCCTGCTCATAAATTTTGCCGTCCAGGTCAACCTACCATTGCTCAACCGCGAGTTTTTGTCCAACTGGGCCGACAATACGCCCAATACGCAACCGGGGGATGTCAGCCAATTCGTTTATGAAGCAAGCGCAAAAGAACGCATGATTACTTCGGCCTGCTCGCCTTTTGACCTACATGGTGGTACTACCCAAGTTTGCACCTACCTTCGCCGCCAATGAAGCAAAGCCTGTTCAACTATTATTTTTGTTTTTCGCTTCGCAAATGGGCGACTTGCTTCTTTGCGCTCGCCCCGTTTATTTGCCCAAAAGCCCAAACAAACCACCTTTCCCAATCTGCTGACACCCCAATTTCCCAATTTCCCAATCTCCCAATTTCCACCTCCCACGTCACCATCCGCAAAATCCATGTCGAGGGCAACCGCCGCACCAAGGCCGACATCATCCTGCGGGAACTGGATTTTGTGGAAAACGACACGATTTCGCTGGCCACGCTCACTGCCCGTTTGCAGGAAAACGAGCTGAACGTGCTCAACACGGGCCTGTTCACCGCTGCCAATTTCAGCTTCAAGGAGTGGGTCGGCAGCACCAACGAGGTCGGGCTGCTCATCACGGTGAGGGAGGGCTGGTACATCTTCCCGTTTCCCATCCTCGAAATGGCCGACCGCAACTTCAATATTTGGTGGGACACCTACGACCACGACCTGAGCCGCCTCAACTGGGGCATCCGTTTTTACCACACCAATCTTTCTGGCCGGCGTGACCAACTCAAAGCCGTGGTGCAACAGGGTTTCACGAAGAAATACGAGCTTATTTACACAATGCCCTACCTCAACCGCCACAAGCGATTGGGGGCCAACGTCAACTTCCTGCATACCCGGGAGCGGCAAATCGGCTACTCGACCTTGGGCAACGAGCTGCTCTTCACCAACGACCGTGACCGCTTGCTGCTCCAGCGTCTCCGCATCGGCGCAGGCTTGCAGTACCGCCGAAAACTCGACATCACGCACCACCTCAACCTTAGTTTTCACGACAATTTGATTGACGAAACCGTGCGGTCGGAGTTGAACCCCGATTTCTTCCTTGACGGCCTGGCGCAGCGCTACCTCGCTGCCAGCTACCAAATCACGGTGGACAAAAGGGACATACGCCCCTACCCCATGCACGGCCACCTCGTGGACGCCAGCATCTCCCGCAACGGCTTGTTCATCCACGATGGCATGGACGCATTGAACCTGCAGGCAAGCTTCCAACAGTTTTTTTCCTTCGGAAAAAAATGGAGTGCGGGCTTCGTGGTGAAGGGCAAAACCGAGCTGCACCGCAACCGGCAGCCTTACTATGGCAGCCAGGCACTCGGCTATGAGCCAGACTTTATCCGGGGCTACGAATATTATGTGGTGGACGGCACGGACTACGCCTACAACAAGTCGCTTGTCCGCTACCGCCTCTTCGACCGCAAGCTGAACCTCGGCCCCTACATGCGCCTCGAATCGTTCCGGGAGATGCCCGTCAAACTTTTCTTGGTGTTCCACAATGAGCTGGGCTACGCCAACAACCCATTTTACGCAGCCAACAACTCCCTCGCCAACGAACTGCTCTGGGGCACCACCCTCGGCTTGGATTTGGTGGTTTATTACGATAAGGTGTTTAACTTTGAGGTGAGTAGGAACCGGCTCGGCGAGGTCGGTTTTTATTTGCACTGGACTTTTAGTTTCTAGAGCGTGAGAGGGTGAGAGAAGTAACGCTCACCCTCCCACCCTCTCACTTCTCTCACATTCTAATCATGCAAGTAGTCGTTTATAGCCAATACTTAAAAGAAGGCGACCTGCCTTATGTGCAGCACCTTTTCGATGCGCTGGCAGCGCATGGCATCGTGGCCTATGTGAATACGCCGTATTTGCGGGAGCTGATGGGCAAAATCGAGTTCAAGACCAATGTCGGCAATTTCGAAGGGTACTTGGATTTCAAGGTGCGGGCCTTCGACTTCGTCATCACCCTCGGCGGCGATGGCACCATCCTCGCTGCGGCGACCCATATCCGGGACATGGGGGTTCCGATTTTGGGCATCAACCTGGGGCGCTTGGGCTTTCTGGCCACGGTGGGAAAAGAGGAAATCGCAGCAGCCATCGGCTTGCTGGTACGGGGCAGTTTCACGATTGGGGAACGCAGCACATTGCGGCTGGACAGCGAGCCAGCGCTGTTCCAAGAAATGCCGTTTGCGCTCAATGACTTCACGATTTTGAAGCGGGACACGACCTCCATGATTACCATCCACGCCTTCGTCAATGGCGCTTACCTCAATACTTACTGGGCCGATGGCCTCATCGTGGCCACGCCGACGGGCAGCACGGGTTATTCGCTCAGTTGCGGTGGGCCTATCGTTTTTCCCGATTCCAACAATTTCGTGGTGACGCCCGTTGCCCCGCACAACCTCAATGTGCGGCCCTTGGTCATCGCCGACTCGGCCACTATTTCCTTCGAGGTGGAAGGCCGTGCTGAGAACTTCCTCTGCACCCTCGACTCCCGTCACGAAATCATTACGACCGATAATAAAATCGCCGTGCGGAAAGGGGACTTCTCGGTGAACATCGTGCAGCTACTAGACGATAGTTTTCTGGATACGATGCGCAAGAAATTGAATTGGGGGGTGGATTTGAGGAACCATTGATTACTGGGCCAATAACCTACTTGACAATGTCATTAGCGCATGAGGGGATTGCATCAATACAGCACAGTTACACCGCCACTATATTGAATAGCAATACCGTCAGGAAATTCAACTTCCGCTACCCACGTATATGTTCCCGATGTTGTTCTCTCATCATTATGCAGACCTTGCCAAGCCATAATGGCACTATTTGTAGTTAATTTTTCTGCGTCATAAACCAAACCGCCCCACCTGTCAAAAATCACAAACTTTTTGATGGGTAAGTCATATTTAGAGAATAAAATGAAAGCGTCGTTCAATCCATCATCATTTGGGCTAATTGCATTTGGCGCATAAACTTGTCGTATCGCTTCGATGCTGAAAGATGAACTTGCACTACACCCGCTCTCGTTCTCTACGATTAGCGAAACGACCGCATCGCCTTTCAGTTCAAACGAATTTTCAGGGCATTGACTGCAATCCAACTCATTTGGTGAATTAATTTCCCATTGGTAGCTAGTTATCGGGGATAAAAATTGATATTCTGGACTAATTTCAATCAAATCCCCAAACTGGCTGGCAGTATCAATCCCCAAATCAACGAATAACGGAGAGTCAATAACCACGAACTCGGCGCTGTCACGTTCACATCCACCCGTTACAGTGACCGAATAGGTTCCACTTTCTGCCACTTCTAAGTTGTTCACTTCGGCACCAGTACTCCATTGAAACGAAAGGCCATTTTGCAAAGGTATCGTTGTAAGTAGAATGAAGGAATCTGGACAAAGTTCAAAGGTATTTTCAGCTAAATCTATATTCAAAGGTTCGATTTTAAAAGGGGTTGGGTCTTGCTTGACCAATGTCGGCTTAAAATCAGATTTTATGGTATTTCCGGCAATGTTCAAGTTTCCAAGTGCCAAGTTTGAAAGAAATCCTTGATTCAGAAAATCACCAGCAACCCCTTCTTCTACATATACCTTAAAGACCAGACTATCGGTCCCACGAGGCAGTTCCATGCCTGCTATCGTCAATATCCTGGTATTCAATCCCGACACAAGCCCTCCAAATGGATTGCTTTCAACCTCCTTAAATACAAAGCCCGCAGGCAAGGTATCCGAAAAAACTATCCCCTGCTGTACGTCCCTGGTCAAATTGGTGACCTTGAACACAAACTCCAACTCTGAACATGCAAAACTGGCGTCTGGTGTGATTTCATGCTCCATGATTAACGTATATGGGCAGGAGCAGGCATCCGAAAACCCTCGGTGATTCGGCACCCAATTGATGTACTGGGCTGGGTTAACATGCTCAACCTCGCCATCAGTTGTACTTAACTTTACATACCACGTAGATATTTGAGAAATACCAAAGACACCATACATGACACCAAAAGGGTCAAACATTGCCCCAAAATAAAATCCAGTAAGAGAAGGTTGGTCAAATAAAGTGTTATCAACCAAACCTGACAGCGTGTCAATGACAACCAGCCTTTCTGAAAAGGGGTTGGGCTGGCTCATCCAGGCAGACTGGTCTTCAAATCCATAGAGTTTATAATCAATGGGGCTAAAAGCAAAATCACTCATTCTAATATAATAATCCCCAACTGTTGTTGTGATTGGTACCGTACTGACTTCATAGTTCCCACTTAAGAGCTCTACAGACATCAAAAGTTGGTCGTAGCCTGTTCTGGGCGTTACGATAAAGAAAATGGAGGACCCGTTTGGGGATACATCTGCAGCAAAGATGTACAGTTGGGTCAAGGAATCGAATGGCAGGTCTTTTAGAATCTCCACGTTGCCTGTCTTGTCTATCCTGCACAAAGCATATTCATAGCCACTTCTTGCTAGTCCATAGATAAGGTTGTCCTTGCTGTTGTAGCCTATCTCAAGAATATCGTACCCCGTGTCCATTTCAAACAAGAAGTTGAGCATGACCGTGTCGGAATCAGCGTCAAAAGCGATTTCGTAAAGTCCATTTTCTTCCGTGTTGACATACATGGTGCCATCGCACTGAAAAGGCACTTGGGCTGTTAGGGTTGCACCAGAAAATAAGTAAAGGGCAATAATGGATGTATTGACAATAAAGTTGGTAGAAAGATATTTTTTCATACGATAGATTCTTTTAGACAACATGACTTCATTCAATTAACGAAAAAAATAAAAATAATTGGGTTCTTCGTGATTTCGTGTGGGTAGGATAGTACATGATTTCTAAATTCGCCCTAAAAAAATCATGAACAGCAAACAACTATTCGAGATTGCACTAG
>JALOMF010000191.1 GCA_025455635.1 Saprospiraceae bacterium
GATGCTTCAAAAACAATTGGTAGAGGCACAATCCGAGAAACTCTCGGAGCAGCTCCACATGCTCGAAAAATCCTACACAGAGCTGGAGCAGTTTTCCTACATCGCCTCGCACGACCTGAAAAGCCCCTTGCGCACCATCGCCAGCTACGCCGGGCTGCTGAGGCGGCGGTACTCCAAGCAGTTCGACACTGACGCCAACGAATTCATTGACTATATCGTGAAGGCCGCCAGCCACATGAACGACATCATCCGTGACCTGCTCGAATATGCTGGCATCAACAAGGAGCGAGAACTGGAAAGCGTGGACATGCACGAAATCATCACGCTCGTCATGCAGAACCTTTCCGGCGAAATATCAGAGAGCCAAGCCGAAATCACGACCAACAAACTGCCCATCATCACAGCCCACCGAACAGGGGTGCTGCAATTGTTCCAGAACCTGATTGCGAACGCCATCAAGTTCCGCAGCGAAAAGCGCTCCTGCATCAGTGTGCAAGCCGAAGATTGCGGAGCATACTGGCAGTTCACCGTCGCAGACAACGGCTTGGGCTTGGACGAGAGCTTCCAGGAAAAAGCCTTCCTGCCCTTCCAGCGGGTAAACTACCTCGACCGCCCCGGCACCGGCATGGGGCTTGCCATCTGCAAGAAGATAGTGCACCTGCACAAGGGCAAAATCTGGTACGAATCACAAATTGGTGCGGGCACAACGTTCTATTTCACCTTTGCCAAAAACTTGGTGGAATTGGAAGACCAACCCAGCGCTTCAAAAAAATAGTGCAGAAATGCCCCTTCGGATTTTGTATTGGTTTAAAAAAAGTCCTTACATTTGCATCCGCTAAAAAACAGGCATCAAGCGGACGCCTTTTTTACATAAAATTCCAAGTGCATGAAACCCAAACGCCCTTCACGGCGTTAGACGATTCTGAAACTTTGGAATTCCCTTCCTTAAATGGTCGGTTGGCCGAGTGGTTAGGCACAGCTCTGCAAAAGCTGCTACAGCGGTTCGAATCCGCTATCGACCTCAGATTTTTTCAAAAGCGTATGCTTCTTACTTGGAGCATACGCTTTTTTTTGTTGCATTACCGCTTCATGGTTAGCTTTGCTTCGCAACACTTCACAAAACCACAACACCACCATGCAAAAGACCTTGTTGCTTTCACTTTTATTTTTTCTGCCGAGATTACTTTTTGCGCAGTGGCAATACTTGGATGCCACTATTACCACTAACGACGGCAGTAAAATCCAAGGCAAAATCGCCGCAGAGAACTGGGCAAAATCGCCCCGCACCATCGAGTTTGCCTCCAGCGGGGAGAACTGGAAAAAATATTCTGTGTCCGACCTACTTGGTTTTGTGGTCGTTAGGGAAGATGGGGCATCCCTATTCTTTGAACGCAAAGAAGTTGACATAGAGGTGTCGGCGATGCCTCTTACTTTAAGTCAACTTGAAACCACCCCAGAACTTCGTTTTCAACATGACACCGCTTGGATTCAATTGATTTACAAAGGTGAATTGACGCTTTATAGCTTGACTGATAAAGTTGGTAAGCACCATCTTTTATTGTCCCATAACGGCAAGCCTCCTGTGGACTTGATAAATAAAGTATGGATAAAAGACCCGTTCAATAGCTCAGGTATTAGCAAAGTAGAACTTTACAAAAAGCAAATCCTCGAAATGGGAATGGACTGCCCTGAAGTAATTGATTTGATTGTAAATGGCAACTTAGCAAAAAATAAGGCGTGGGAAATTAAGGATAGCTACATTATTCAGATTTGTGAGGCTTATGACCGATGCAAGGGATTGTTGCCGAGCTATAAATTCAAAAACGAAAAAAACAGCTTCGTTGTTAGTGCAATCATAGGGGGACACACATCAACTTATAACCCTGACCCTTTTTTAGAGAAAAGACTAACAGGATTGACCAATATTCATATTGGGCTAGGCTTGGATTATTTACTTCCCAAAACCAATCGAAGGGTATCATTTTACAATGAAGCTGTTGTTTATTATGATAACCAATTAATAGTTGACAACGATAACATAAAGCCTGATTTTCGGTCTGAGTTCACCTACAAATCATGGCAATTACTCATCTCGAATATTTTTAAATTTCATATTTCTAAGCACCAGTATTCCCCTTCCATTCGTATCGGGGTGGTAAACAGGTTTAGATTTGAGCAAGAACTTTATTGGAAATATGCACCAAAAGCTCAATTTTCAACGGCCAATAGCGCTGATTTCACTGCCGCAACAATGCGGCATGAACTCGGCACTACGATTGGTGTCTCGATGAAATATCATCGCTTTGAAATAGGACTCCGAGGCTACATGACGAAGGCAATAACGATTGGGCCTTTCTATAACACATCACTTTTTGCCGTCCAATTGTCCTACAAGCTTTCTCGAAACAACTAACCCAGCTTCCTCGCCACCACCTCGTTCGTCGCCTTAGGCTCTGCCTTGCCTTTGGAGGCCCGCATCACCTCGCCCATGAAAAAACCGATGAGGCCCTTTTTGCCCTTCCGGTACTCAGCCACCTTGTCCGGGTTGGCGGCCAGCACCTCGTCCACGATTTTTTCCAGGAAATCCGAGTCGGAGCTTTGCAGCAGGTTCAGCTTTTGCGCCAGCGCAAGGGGCTGCTCCTTGGGCGACTTGACCAGCTCCGGGAACAGCCGCTGGTTGGCAATACTGGCGCTCACCTTGCCCTCCTCGATGAGCAAGAGGTAGGCCGCTAGTTGCTCCGCCGACACGGGGAAATCGCTGATATCGCTACCTGTTTCGGCCAGCCAAGGGCTTATTTTATTGATAAAAAGGTTGGCCGCAGCTTTGCCCGCAACATTTTGCGAAGCACAAACTTTAGCTGTTTTTTCAAAAAAAGTTGCCGTTTCCCGCTCGTTCGTCAGCAGTCGAGCGTCATTTTCTGATAGGTCAAAATCGTTGGTGAACCGCTTAAAAAGCACCTGCGGGAGTTCCGGCAGCGTGTCCGCCACCTCGTCCACCCACTGCTGCGTGAACACCACGGGCGGCAGGTCGGGGTCGGGGAAGTAGCGGTAGTCGTGGGCGCTCTCCTTGTCCCGCATGGGCGAGGTTTCGCCTGTGGTCGGGTTGAAGCTGAGGGAGGCACGTTGCACTTGGCCGCCGTTTTCCAGCAGGTCAATCTGCCGCTTCACCTCGAACTCGATGGCCTGCCTTGCGAAGCGCATGGAGTTCATGTTCTTGATTTCACAGCGCTCGCCGAAGCCCGTGTCGCCTTTTTTCCGGACGGAAACGTTCACGTCGCAGCGCATGGAGCCTTCCTGCATATTGCCATCGGAGATGCCGAGGTAGCGGGCCAGTTGGCGCATGGCTGTCATGAAGGCGTCCACCTCCTCGCCGCTGTGCAGGTCGGGCTCGCTCACGATTTCGAGGAGCGGCACACCCGCACGGTTCAGGTCAATCATAGAGTGGCGGGGGCTGAGGTCGTGGATGCTCTTCCCGGCGTCCTCCTCCATGTGGATATGGTGGATGCGTACCGTTCGGCGGTAGCCGTCCATTTGCAGCTCCAGCGAGCCGCCCACGCACACGGGCAGGCGGTCTTGCGTGATTTGGTAGCCTTTCGGCAAATCGGTGTAGAAATAGTTCTTCCGGTCGAAGCAGTTGCGCAAGCTGATGCGGCTGCCGAGCGCCAGGCCGAGCCGCACGGCGTACTCCACCTGCCGCTTGTTCAGCCGTGGCAGCGTGCCGGGATGCCCCAGCGAGATGGCACTGACATGCGTGTTCGGCTCACCGCCGAAGCTGGCGTCGTCGCTACAAAAAGCCTTGCTTTGCGTGGCGAGCTGGAGGTGTATTTCTAAGCCGATGACGGGTTCGTATGCTTCGTAATTCATGATTGTTTTTGGTGAAATGGTTTGGCAAAGGTAGGGGTTTGGTTGGTGTTGAACGAGTAAGGCATGAGTGAGTTTCATAACCATTTCAACAAGGCTGGCAAAAAATTTATGCAGACAAATTTGTAGATATACATTTTTGTATTTAAACTTGCGGTCAAAATCAAGTAGTCATGATAAAGAACAAATACGGACCACCTGTTGAGGGCGATGACTTTTTCGGAAGAGAAAGGGAAACGGAATATGTTTGGCAGCGCCTGATGGATGGCAACAACGTCATGTTTCCAGCACCTCGCCGAGTAGGAAAGTCCTCATTTGCCAAAAAACTGCTTGCCGTTGCAAAAGCAGATGGCTGGGACACGCTGGAAATCAACCTTGAAAAAGTGCACACGGAAGAAGCCTTTATGGCACTTTTTCTCGAAAAACTAAAAGACCTAAGCTTTTGGGGGCGAGTTAAGGACAAAGTCTCCAATTTGCTTGACGAGGTGAAAAGCCTAAAGCCCAAGCTTAAATATGAGGGCGTCGAAGTTGAATTGGAATGGCAGCAAAAGCGGGCTGATATTTACAAAGCCATCAGCGATCTGCTCGACCATGACAAGCCTACGCTCATTTTCTTCGACGAACTAACAGTGCTGCTGAACAGCATTGTGAGCGTAAACAGCCGAAAAAACGAAGCCGAAAACTTCCTGCATTGGCTTCGGGGAATCCGGCAGACAAGCGGCTCGAAAATCCGCTGGATATTCTGTAGCTCCATTGGCATCAGCAATTTCACCTTTTCCCACCAAATCACCGACGCCATCAACGACGTGCCGGAATACAAGCTGCTGGCTTTCGATGCTGAAACAAGCCTACGCTTGATAAAAGCCCTGGAAGAAAGCGCCAATATCGAACTGAACGACGAAATCCGGCAAGCCATGCTCGACAAGATTGGTTACCTACTTCCTTTTTTCATCCAAATCCTTTTTGAAAGAATCAATTCATCCATCAAAGTGGAACAGGCCAAGGTGGACGAAAACTTGGTGGCCAATGCCTACCAAGACCTCCTCGATGACGCTCACCTGAACACTTGGATTGAACGACTGCAAAAGCAATATGGCGATAAAATAGACGACGCTTTTGTGCTCTTACGCCATATTTGCCAAGAAAAAAAGGGGACCAAGCGGGACAACCTCCTCAACCTGATGCAAAGCCGCCACAACGACGCCGAGAAGGCCGAGCAACGCCTGAGCGCCCTCCTGCACATGCTCCGCAACGACGGCTACCTCATGGATGAAGGCGGGCTGCATTTCTTCCGTTCACCACTTATCCGTGATTTCTGGTTTAAACGCCACGTATTATGAACCTACCCACCAATACACCGAGGGCCATCATGCCTTTCTCGTTCAATATCAGCTTCAGCAAGGACGAGGATATTGAGCGGATTTTCGTGACCCGACTGGGCATTTTCCAATACTTGTTCGAGCAAATCGTAGCCGAGCAGCCGAACAGCATTCCGCAGCACCACCTCGTCATCGGGGAGCGGGGCATGGGCAAGTCCACGCTGCTGCACCGCATTGCCGTTGAGCTGCGCAAACCGGAGCATAGCGATGCCTTCTTGCCGCTCACCTTTCCAGAGGAGCAGTACAATGTGGACCGCCTCTCCAAGTTCTGGCTCAACTGCCTCGATGCCCTAGGCGATGCCCTCGACCGCCGGGAGGATAAAACGGGCCTCGACGAACTGGATGCCAATATCAACCAATGGGAAAAACACGGTAGGAACATTACTGCCATGGAAATGTACGGCCATTTCGAGGCGTGGTGCAAGCGGTTCAACCAGCGGGTGGTGTTGCTGGTTGATAACCTGAACCTGATTTTCGGTAAAATAAGCAAGGAAGAACAGCACCAACTGCGCTCCATCCTCATGCAGAACGGTGCGCCGATACTGGTCGGTGCCAGCGCCCATTCCATTGAAGAAGTAGTGGATTATGGTGCCCCCTTCTACGATGCCTTCAAGGTGCAGACCCTGAAAAAACTCGCCTTCGAGGAGGTACTGGACACCCTAAAAAACCTCGCAAACATCACCAACAACCCCTCGCTCGTCAATAAAATCTACGCCAACCGGGGACGGCTCAGGGCCTTGTACGCACTCACGGGCGGCACGCCCCGCACCCTCACCATGCTCTTCCCGCTCATCCAAAACGATTTTTCCATCAATATCCAAACTGACCTGGAGGCAATGGTGGACACCGCCACTGCCCTTTACAAATCCCGTTTCGAGGAGCTATCCGAGCAGATGCAGGTCATCGTGGACGCCATCGCCCTGCACTGGGACCCCGTCCACCTCGAAGCCCTGCGGGAAATCACGCACTACGAAAACTCGACCCTCTCGCCGCAAATCAAGCGCCTCTACGACACGGGCTGGCTCAACCGCCTCGACGCCTACAAGGCCAAGGGCAGCGCCTATGAAATCAGCGAGCGCTTCTTCAATATCTGGTACCTGATGCGCCGCAGCAGCCGCCGCAAAAAACGGGAACTCGTCTGCCTCACCCGTTTTCTGAATATGCTATATGCTGAGGAGCTGCCACAGATGGCCCGCAAGATGCTGAAAGGTAGCATGGAACATTCCGACCATGCGGCGCTGCATTTGGCAATGGCGGATGCGGTGAAGTCACCCAAGTTGGCGAAACAGCTGAGGGATAGGGGATATGAGTTTTTGATGGATAGGGCGGTGGAGGATGATGGTGTTTTGAGGGATTTTGAGATACCTAAAGAAGTGATAAAAGCTAGAGTATATGAGTTGGCTAAAGAGGCTCAAAGCGCTCACGAAAAAAAAGATTTTGAAACAGAGCTAAAGCTAATAAGGAATATATCAAAATTAATTGATGATGATGGAAGTTTCATGTCGTTAATAGGCAATTTGTACATTTCAGACGAACAATTCGATATTGCTGAAGATATTCTTAAAGCCACTACAGAAGTTTTTCCTAAAAATGCAGATGCTTGGTTTGCATTAGGCAGTCTTTATCAGGATTACTTGTGTAGCAATGAGCTAGCTGAAAGTGCTTACTTAAAAGCACTTGAAATCGAACCAAAACATGCCAAAATATGGAATAATATAGGCTCGCTAAAAATAGAACAAGGTCTATTTGGAGAGTCTGAAAAAGCATACCAAAAAGCAATTGAGTACGATACGGGAATTGCTGAACCATGGATTAATTTAGGCAAACTTTATTTCTATGATTTAGACGAATTAGAAAAGGCTGAAAATTCTTATCTTAAAGCAATTGAAATAAATGCCAATTATGCTGAGTCATGGGAAGGATTGGGTATTCTGTATAGATATGGCTTTAAGAAGTATGAAAAAGCTGAAAAAGCATTTCTCAATGCGATTGAAATCGACTCTAAATTAGAATACATATGGGATACTCTTGGTAATTTATATCAAGATAATTTAAAGAACTATGAACAGGCCGAAATTGCCTATAAGAAAGAATTCGAGAACTACCCTAAGAACACTTGGCCAATCCACAACCTCATCTTTCTCTACCGCGACAAAACAAACCGCATGCCCGAAGCAAAGACGTTATTCGAAAAACTAAAACCCGAAGACGGCTGCCCGGATACCTACTACCTCCACGCCGCCCTCTTCGCCTACTACGACAAAAACCTCGGCATCGCCTCTGAAGCACTCAAGAAAGCATTGGAA
>JALOMF010000192.1 GCA_025455635.1 Saprospiraceae bacterium
GGCCGCCAAACGCCACGGTCGCCGTAAAGGAAGCCCTTGAGGCCCTCCTGCGCCACCTCGCCCGCCACGTCGAAGCGGCTGAGGCTTAGGGCGTTGCCGTCGGCGGTTTTCAGGTAGCCCTTCATTTTTTCCTTCTTCGCAATGATGAGGAAGGGCTTTTTGTCCAATTTTAGCTCCGCAATGCCATCGCCGTTGGTCTTGGCCGTGCCGATGAGTTGCTGTTGGTAGTCGTAAAATTCGAGGTCCACCTCGCCGACGCTCTCCGTGGTGCGCAGGTCGGCCACGGCCACGAACATCGAATTGTCGTTGCCGCCCTTGGCCGTGATGCCGAGGTCGCTGGCCAGCACGTTGGTCTGCACAAAGTTTTCGGAATTGTAGTAAGCGCCGTAGCAGGGATTGGTGCGGTGCTGCCACTGGAAGTCCTCGTAGTAGCCGTCCATGCCGTAGTAGTCGCCCCAGAACGAGCGGATTTCGCCGTTCTCGTCGGTGTAGGCGGCTTGGCTGAGTTCTTTCAGGTTGTCGCCGTCCTTGCGGTTGCCGCATTTGTAAATGGCGTACTCAGGCCGGAAGCCAATGCGCACTTGGTAAATGGCGTTCGGGTCGGCGGTGAAGAGCTTGTTCAGGTCGAGGGCGTAGCGGGTCCAGCCGCCAGCGTTGGATTTGGGGTTCAGCCCTTTCAGCGGCACCATCTGCCGACGGATGACCCGGCCCACTCGTTGGAGTTCGTAATTGTCCTGCCCGTCGAGGTCGTTGGTTTGCAGGAACTGCAGGATATTGTTGTCGTAAATCTTGAAAATCTCCACCTCCACGGCTTGCAGGCTCACTGCCTCGAAAGGCAGCACGAGGCCCTGCTCGCTGCTCGGCAGGATGACGCCCCGGCCCACGAGCCGTACTTTGGGTTTGATGGGTTCAAAATCCACTTGCCAGATGGTCGGTTTGTCCATGCTCGCTCCGGCTGCGTTTTTCACGCCGGGGCGTACCTCGAAGCCCTGTTTGCCGGACAAGCGGCGGCTGGGATAGATGAAGATTTTGTTGCCGTCCACGGTGAAATTCAGCGTGACGTTATTGGGTTCGTCGTAGTACTCACCATCGTTGGCGACTGTCGGTTCCCCTTTAAAGCCAATGAGGCCGTTGAGGTCTTGCGAAGCCAGCAACGGGTCGCTGAATTGCAGCACAACGTATTGATTGTCAGCCTGTACCACCCGTGCGGACATGACGGTGAAGTCGCCCAAAGCGGGAATGACGACTTTGGTTTCGCCTTCGGCGTCAATGTCAATATCGTCGGCATCCCAAGCCAGTTTCACCTCGGAAGCGCCCGTGCCCCGGACGATTTCACCGACGGTAAAATCGTGCGTCAGGCCGTCCTCGCTGTGCTCCCAAACGATGGGGAGCGCCTTGCCTGCTTGGGTGGCTTTCAGGATTTTCTCCAGGTCTTCGTTCTTCGCCACCCGGTCGGTGAGGGTGACGGCACCTTTCAGCAATTGCCGCTTGAGGTCGCTGGCGTCCTCCGCTTCAAAGTCGAACTCGAAGCCACGGGCGTCTTCCGGCAGGTTGTCGAAGACATCGGAAAGGGCGACCTTGGCGATGTAGGCTGTGCCGCTTTTCCACCCGTCCTCGGGGTCGAAGCGGATGGTATGGTCGTCTTCCCAGACGGCATCGCCGCTGGCCGACGGCTCGAATTTGAGCACGCCATTGGCCTCAGTGCCCACTTTGTCGGCAGCTACGGCAGCCCCAGCGAAGCGAATCCGCACGGGGTCGGCCTTGGAGATGACGCCGGACGTGTAGGCATAGACGTAGGATTTGACGGCTTCGGGGATTTCCTTCGCCCGGAGTACGTCTTTTTTGCCGCAGGCGTAGAAGCCAGCGAAAGCAAGGACAACGAGGAAGGAAAGGAAGGAAAATTGTTTTCTCGAAATGATTTGGAACATGGTGGTGAAAAATTTAGTAGTTCTGGTTTTGGAGTTTCCTGTGTTGCAGGATGGTTACACGGATTGGGCGGATTTGACGGGTTTTTACGGATTTTTTACGGTTAAAAAATTAGGGGAAGGTGATATTTGTCGTAAATGAGTTTCTTGAATTGTGGCAAATGCATGTTCTTTAAGTTGGAAGCAGACTCTTTCGAGAGGAGGGGTTATCAAACCCCGGCGTCCTGAAATACCGGGGTTTGATAACCCCTCCTCTCGAAAGAGCCTGCTAATTGGTATAATTCGTTCATTATTTTGAAATGTTGTTATCCAAAGTTGATAAAACCTGTTTCACTTGCTCTTTTTTCACAGTTGGGAAATCATCTAAAAAACCCGCAACCGTTTCACCTTCCTCCAGATAATCGAACAGGTTTTTCACAGGAACACGGGTGCCCATGAATACGGGCGTTCCCCCAAGGATTTCTTTGCCAACGTTGAGTACTTTTTTCATGAATCATTTCATTATTACGGAATCGGATTGACCACTTTCAGTCCTGCTATCCAATTAAAGTCTGCTTCGTTACGGGTGTTTAGCTCAAGGTTATTGAGCAGTGCGGTGGCTGCGTGGATGGCATCGCCAGCGGACATTTTGTGTTGCTGGCGGAGTTCGATGGCTTTGTTGATGATGGCTTCTGAGATAGCAATCGGAGATTTCTTTTTGAAAACGCTTTCTAAATATTCTTTCTCCAATGGGTGTATCCCACGATAACCAAGTGACTCAAGTCTAGTAATTTCGGAAACGAGGCTTTCAGGGTCAACGACCAAAGGAAGGAGGATGTCCTCAAATTCAATCTTTGATGCGTAGATTAAAATATTGCTGTCCAAAAGGCGCATGACGGAAGGAGTTTAGTCACGAAATGGAAGTGGTCGGTCTTTACGACTCTCATCAAATTCTTTGATGAAGCTGTCCCAATCCTCTCGTGGAGGTATTTTCGCTACAAGCGCTTTGAGTTCCGCCAAGTCTTTTTCGTATTGAGACTTTGACTTTTTCTCATTTGGCATCACCTCTTTTTCTTTGGCAACAAACTCAACCACTTTGGCTTGAAGTTTCACCAATAAATTCTCCGGCAGGCTGTCAATCAGCCGGAACAAGTTCAATTTAACTTCTGCTTCCATTTTAAAATTTTTATTGAAACAACGCTCAAATTTAGCAAAGATTACCGCCCATTTCAAATGACATTTGATTCTTCGCAAGCAAAGCCCCAAACGCCGTGGCCGAACGCCTATTATCCGCATTTGCCTAACTTTGCCGCAAAAACTTGCCGATGCAAACCATCATATTGCCAATGTTCCCTTTGCGGCTGGTCGCCTTCCCCGGCGAGCTGCTGAACCTGCACATCTTCGAGCCGAGGTACAAGCAGCTCGTCAATGAATGCGAGGCTAAAGGCACCACTTTCGGCATCCCCGCCTTTATCGAGGACAAAGTGCAGGAGATAGGAACGGAAATCGAGCTGATTTCCATAGACAAGACCTACCCCAAGGGCGAGATGGACATCAAGACCCGTGCACTGGGCCTCTTTAAGGTGCTGGAATTTCACCCACAGGTCGAGAACCGCCTCTACACCGGGGCTGAAATCCTGCGCCTGCCGCACGATACCGAGGGCGACTTCCTGACCAACGAAAAAATACTGGAAAACCTCGGCGAACTATACCGGGTGATGAACATCAACAAGCCCCTGCCCGAGCACAGCCCCGATTTCAATACCTACAAGGTTGCACACCTAGTCGGTTTTTCCCTGGAACAGGAGTACGAGTTTCTTTGTATGCCAGAGGAAGTGCGCCGCCAAGACTATATGCTCTCGCACTTGGAACGGCTACTGCCCACCGCCCGTGAAATGGAGGAGCTTCGCAAAAAAGTGCAGCTGAACGGGCATTTTAAGAACATTTTGCCGCCGCAGGTTTGATAGGTATGGAGGTATGTCAGTTTACTTTTGGGTAAAATTATACCTTAAAACCTCAAATCTCCTTCCCCCAGCTCTTGAACTCCACCACCTTCACCAAGTATAGCTTCGTGTTGCTCCCCGCATCGCCGCCCGTCACCGCTTTGAAGTATTGTTTTTCTTCGAAAATCTTGCGCTTGAGCGTCTCCGTCCTGAATGCGAAAAACCTTTCGGCAAATTTATAAACCCAAAATTCGGCAGTGGTTACAGCAAGGGCGGTGGGCTTCCCCCGGCACTCGTATTCGATGGCCACGTTGCCTGTTTGGTGGGCCATGAGGTCGTTTTTTACTTCAAAAGTCCAGCCTTTGGAGATGATTTTCAGGTCGTAACCCTTTGAGCATGAGCGCTCTATGTCTTCGGCAGGGATGCCGAGGCGGGCCATGAGGCGCTGGGCGACTTCGTGTTCGGCGGCTTGGCCGTCAAGCAGGTCTTTGTTGAAATTATAGTGCATGTCGGTCGAGTAGTCGGGAAATTTATTTCTCGACATTAAAATGATTATTCCTTCACGTACTCGAAATACTTCAGCTCCACAAAAAACTTAGGGTCCTTCGCCCCCAGCAGCTTCGCAACGGATGGCGACAAAACGACCACGATGTCGTCCCCATACGCTTGGTCGGGTATCCGGGCGATGACCTTGGCATAGACCGTCTTCTTTTTCAGCGGATTGGTGACCTGAATGACCGAGCCGATGGGCGCCGTGCGGTGCAGGGCAAAATAGTCGCTGCTGCCTTTTTTCTCCCGTTGCCAATAAGCTGCCCCGTTTTGGAATCGGGTCTTTTTCACCAATTTCTCCCCATTGAAAGCCTGTTGCAGCGCTTGCATTTTCAGGCCAAGCGGGTTGCGGTTCACGGCTTGTAGGGCCTCTGGTATGCCTTTGATGGAAAGCCAGCCAATTTGAAGCCGCTGGCCAGTTTTCAAAACCGTTTCCTTCAAATAAAGCCTTGATTTCAGCGTGTCTGGCTGGAGGCCGAAATAGGTTTTGGCTACTTTGTAGAAGGTATCCCCGTGTTTCACTGTATAAAAAACGGGCACGAAATTCTTGCGGGGCCAAGCCATTTTCCAGTCCACGATGGCCGAGTCGGGCACCACCACATTCACCGACGAGCCTGGGCCGACCGAGCCATCGGTGGGCAGTTCCGCATTGAAATTGTAAAGCACTTCCAGCTTGATGCCGTAAAACTTGGCGAGCGAGTACATCGTCTGGCCCTTCACCAGTTGGTGGCTGAAAATGCCATTGCCAAACTCGTCCAGTTTCAGGAAAATAGTATCTTTCGCCGTGAGGTAGTTCAGGCTGTCGCCCGTGGCAAAAAGGGAAAGGCAGAACGAAACGCCAATCAGGGTTAACGCAAGTTTTCTCATAAATAACGGTGGACGGTGGACGGTGGACGGTGGACGGTTGCTCCGGCAATTGCTCACCGTCAACCGTCCACCGTTGGCCGTCAGCCGTCATTTGATGGACAAAATTACAAATTCGTTGGGAATCATTCCCGCCCGCTTTGCTTCCACCCGCTTCCCCGGCAAGCCGCTGGTGGACATTGGCGGCAAAACGATGGTGCAGCGGGTGTACGAACAAGCGTGCCAATCTGCCCTTGAAAAGGTCGTGGTGGCAACAGACGACCCCCGCATCTTTGACCATGTGAGTGCTTTCGGTGGACAGGTCGTGATGACCTCCGAACGTCACCCCTCCGGCACCGACCGCTGCGCTGAGGTTGCGGCGCTGTCGCAATACGCTGATTGTCAATTTGTTGTAAACGTGCAGGGCGATGAGCCGTTCCTAGCGCCAACGCAAATCAACACGGCCTTGGCGTTTTTGGTAAAAAACGAAGACCTGCCCATCGCCACGCTCGCCAAGCAGCTTTCGCCCGACACCCAGCTCGACCTCCTCGACCCCAACATGGTCAAGGTGGTTTTCGACAAAAACCAACGGGCACTTTATTTCAGCCGCTGGCCGTTGCCCTTTCACCGCAATTTACCAAGAGAGGAATGGCTGGCAAATGGCATATTTTACAAGCACATCGGCCTCTACGCTTTTCGAAAAAACGTGCTGCTCGAAGTCGCCCAGTTGCCACCCAGCCGCCTCGAACTGGCCGAGTCGCTGGAGCAACTGCGCTGGCTCGAAAACGGCTACCAAATCGGCGTGGCATTGACCGAGTTTGAGAGCATTTCTATTGATTCACCCGGTGATTTGGAGTTGGCAGTTCGGCAGCTTGTCCGCCGGGGCGGGTTGGCAGTCAAGGGCTGACACCAACGTCTTGACTGTCTAACCAAATATGAGGTGTGGATTAAGTTGTTATTTTTGAAGGAAGAATTTGGAATGATAATTCAAGCAGTCTCCTTGCGAGAGGGCGGGTTATCAAACCCGCCTGTTCCGGAACAGGCGGGTTTGATAACCCGCTCTCTCGCAAGGAGACTGCTACATCTGTTACTCCTACTATTCTTTCAATAAAGCCCGATGGTCAAACTCCTAATCCAGGCCTCACTTTAACTATTTGACCGCCAGCTGACTGCAAACTGCCAACTGATAAACTGTCGAACTATGAATTACTGTTCCAACTGCGCCTCCCCCGACCTTCGCACCGAAGTGCCAGCGGGCGACACCCGCCCCCGTCTCGTTTGCGGCAACTGCAACGAAATCCACTACCGCAACCCGAAAATCGTGGCAGGCTGCCTGCCCATTTGGGAGGGCAAAGTGCTGCTCTGCCGCCGGGCCATCGAGCCACGGGCGGGCCTGTGGAACGTGCCTGCGGGCTTCCTCGAACTGGGCGAAACCGTGGAGGAAGGCGCCATGCGGGAGGTCTGGGAAGAGGCCGAGGCACGGGTACACATCCATGCTTTGCAGACTGTTTTCACCTTCACCAAGTACTGGCACGTCTATTTGCAGTTCGTCGGCGAACTGGTGGGCGGGAAGTTCGGCGTGGGCGAGGAGAGCACGGAATCCCGCCTGTTTTCGGAGGAAGAAATCCCTTGGGACGAAATTGCCTTCGAGTCGTCCCGGTTTGCGCTGGAGCGGTATTTTGAGGATAGGAAAAACGGGGTGTTCAAGCTGCATTTTGGGTCGCATTAGGCGGTATTAATTCGACCTGGAAAAGCAAGCTGCTGAATAATACTCGAAAGAAGCTAGTGCTGACTGACAGCGAGCGCCCCGAACTTTTACCCCTCGAAAACAAGGAAAAACTAAACGAATGGCGGGCGGAAATCGGGTTAGAAATAATGAACGAAAAATGATGAATCGAGGCACTGCGCCATTCATCATTTATCTAAGAAAAAAGCAAGTTTTTCCAAGCCCCAAACCTCCATACCTTCACACTTCCATACCTCTTCACCCTCCATTCACAATCGCCAATTTCCCATCCCCGCTCACGGCCATGCGGGTGATGCTGGTGATGCCTTGGCGTTTCAGGTCGGCGACTTCCTGCCATTTTTTGCCCTTCACGGGGTGGTAGCGGTAGAGGCGGCTGCCCTTGCCCATGAGGATGGCCCCGTCCTTCATCACCACAAAGTCCTCGGCGCCGCTGATGGTCTTGGTGATTTCGGTGACTTCGAGGCTGTTTTTGTCCAATGATTTGATGACCCAATTGTCGCTGCTCACTTTGTGGACATAGACGAGCCTGCCGTTGGGCGAGGTGCCGAAGCAGCGCCCGATGGACGGCGAGAGGTTGGCAATGGCGGCATCACGGGTGTCGGCCATGCTGAGGTAGTTGAGGTCGCCGCTGGTGACGTTGAAAATGGCAACCTTGAACTTGTCGAGCCAGTGGTAGTAGCCCACGCCCCGCAAGAACCGAAAGGATGCTTTGCCCTCATCCTGTCTGTCGAGGGGGTACTGCCAGAGGCGCTGTGAGCGGTCGGCGTCGGTCTCTACCCGCACCACGGAGAAGTAGAGGTTGTCCGGCGTGGGTTTCGGCGAAAACTCCGACTCGGCGGTGCGGGTCATGCGCATCCGGGACTTGGCCGAGAGGTCGAGCAAGTAGATGTCGGTCTGGCGGTCGCTGGGGCCAGCCGAGGCGATGAGCAAGTCGGTGTTGTTGACGAAAGCGGGCTGGTTGTTGTAGCCGTTTTTGTTGAAAACCGTGAGGAACTGCGGGTCGCTGAGGCGCAGCGTGGAGTCCTGCATGGCGGTCTTGAAGAGGTAAATATTGCAGTTGGGGAGGTCTTGCCCATTTGCGCAAGCGGCAAGGAAGGCGATGGCGGCAAAGGTGGAGGATATTTTTCGCATCATAGTTTGTTTTGTAATTGACCGTACAAAGTAAGCGATAATTCTCCGAAAAGATGAACCATTCGGTCATTCGCCAAATTTTGACTTGTGAAATGCGGTAGGAAAAAGACCTTTGCACCACGTTTCAATCCTGAAAGTACATCCTGTTTCACAATCTTCCATTTTTATGAAAAACTTGTTGACCGTTCTGTTTTTTGGCATTTTTATCCTAAAAACTGCCGCACAAACCCCCACGCCTTCGCTGGCCGTTTTCGCAACGGGCTTCACCCGTGCCTGCGACATCACCCACTGCGGCGACGACCGCCTCTTCGTGGTAGAGCAGGGTGGCAGGATTTGGATTTTGGACGAAAACGGCAATAAACTCCCCGACCCGTTCCTGAACATTGACCCGGCTGTAGGCTCCTCCGGCAACGAGCAGGGGCTGCTCGGCCTCGCCTTCCACCCCAACTACCCGGCTACGCCCTATTTCTACGTCAACTATACCGACAACAACGGCGACACCAAAGTCTCCCGGTTCGAAGTGTCGGCCAACAATCCGAACGAGGCCGACCCCGCCACCGAATTGTTGCTGCTTACCTTTGACCAGCCCTTCAGCAACCACAACGGCGGCGGCGTGAAGTTCGGCCCCGACGGCTATCTCTACATCGGCAGCGGCGATGGCGGCAGCGGCGGCGACCCGCAGAACAACAGCCAAAAACGCTCGACTTTATTGGGCAAAATGCTCCGCATTGACGTGGACAACGGCAGCCCCTACGCCGTGCCCGCCTCCAACCCCTTCCTCACCGACGCCAACACCCTCGACGAAATCTGGGCGCTTGGCTTGCGCAATCCCTGGCGTTTCAGCTTCGACCGTGCCACGGGCGACCTCTGGATTGGCGACGTGGGGCAGGACGCTTGGGAAGAGATTGACTTCCAG
>JALOMF010000193.1 GCA_025455635.1 Saprospiraceae bacterium
AACCCATAAATCACTTCCGCAAATCCACCCCAAACAAGTCCCTAGACTTCATCCAGACCACCGATACGATGGCCAGCGAGATCGCACCGCCCGCCACCACCGAGCGCACCGTGCCCAGCCAACTGGCCGCCATGCCCGACTCGAAAGCCCCTAATTCATTGCTGGCACTGAGGAAAATGCCGTTCACGGCGCCCACCCGGCCCCGCATCTCGTCGGGCACTACCAGTTGCAAAATGGTGTGGCGGATGACCACGCTCACCGCATCGAAGGCCCCGGTGAAGAACAGGGCCACGATGGAGAGCCATACGTTTTGCGAGAGCGCAAAAACGATGGTGGCCACGCCGAAGCCCGCCACGGCCAGCAGCATATTGCGCCAAGCCTTGTCCATGACCGAGGTGCGGGTGAGCACCAGCAGCGTGAGCACCGCCCCGACGGACGGGGCCGCCCGTAGCACCCCAAGCCAGCCCGGCCCGACCTTGAGGATATCCTCGGCGAAGACGGGCAGGATGGCCACCACGCCACCGAACAGCACGGCAAAAAGGTCGAGCGAGATGGAGTAAAGCAGCATCCGGGTTTTGCCCACGAAGGCGATTCCTTCCTTTATTTTTTGGATGATATTGCCTGCTTCGGGGTTCTCCACCCGGCGGTCACGGATGAGCAGGAGGAAGAAAGCGACCATTGCGAACAGCACCAATACGACCAAAATTGTGTTCGTGAAGCCGCACCAATTGTAAATAAAGCCGCTCACGCCCGGCCCGACGATGGTGCCTGCTTGCCAGCCCGCACTGCCCCAGGTTGCGGCGTTCTCGTAGGCGTGGCGCTCCACGAGCAAGGGCTTCAAGGAGGAAGCCGTTGGTGAAAAAAACGCATAAAACCCGCCCGTGGCGGCCACCACGCCATAAATCACGTACTGCAAGCTGTGCGCAGACGCAGCGTCCACCAGCATTTTTGATACAAAAAACAGGGTGAGCGAGCAAGCGGCTATGCCGAGTACGCTCATCAGCAGGATTTTCTTTTTGCTCAATTTATCGGCCAAGTGGCCACCGACCAGCGACAGCGCCATGAACGGCAGCGCATACGACAGCCCGACGAAACCAATGGCCTTGGGGTCGCCCGTGAGCTTGTACAGCTCGTAGCCGATGATGACTTCTTGGATGAGAAAGCCGACCGTGAACAGGAAATTGGCGGCCATGTAGTAGCGGAATTCCGGGTAGCGGAAGGCGAGGAAGGAGTCTTTTTTTTGAACGGACATCAGCGGGGAGTGTGGGTGATTGGTGGAATTGGTGGAATTGGGAGAAGGGCCGAATTTCCTCTAAAACCATGAAATGCGGCGGTTTTATTTTTAGGCGTAGCTTTGCGGCAGGTTTGTAAGCGGTTTTGTTTGCCCGCTGGGCAACGTAGGTCGTATGGCGGACGTTTTCAGCAAGTGCCGACCAAGCCATGCAACCAATCTCCATATTTTTGGGCACTTTTTTCACAAATTATTGGCGACACAAAGCGCAATTGAAACTAAAACTAAGATGATTTTCAATCAAAAATCCTTGATGTACTTACTGAAAAGCGCCCACTTGGGTGTAAAATTTACGCTGCCATTGTTGCTGACCACCGTGCTTTTCGTGGCCTGCGACCGGGAGGATGAACCCATCCCGACGTACATGACCATTGAGCCGTTTGAACTTAAGGCGACCGACACCAACAAGCACGGCAGCATTTCTGAAAATATCACGCACGCCGATGTGTTCATGTTCGACAGCACCACAAACGAGAGCATCCAATTGGGCGTTTTCGAGCTGCCAGCCACGTTCCCGGTGCTGAATTCAGGCAATTTCAGCTTGAACATTGACCCTGTCATCCGAGCCAACGGAAGTTCGAACTACCTCCAGCCCTACCCGTTTTACAGCCGTTTCTCGAAAAACATCAACCTCTCCAACGACGAGGGACTGACCGTGAAGCCTTCCACCAACTACATCGAAGAGGCCGTTTTCGGGATGCAGGAGGACTTCGAAAACGGCAACACTGTTTTCACCGTGGACAGGGACGACAACGATGCCACTGCCGTCACTATTACCAGTCAAGATGCTTTTGAGGGACAATACTCTGGCCGCATCAAACTTGACACAGCCAATGCCGTCATCGTGGCTCAGACGGAGGGCCTTTTCGACCTTACCATCTCCACTGCCGGAAAAATCTACCTTGAACTGAACTACAAAACCGATGTGCCGCTTGAGTTTGGCATCATCCCCGTCGAAGACAACGGCTTGGAAGGCACGGCCAATTTTGAGTTCGTCGTACTGGCCAAGGACAGGTGGAACAAAATCTATTTCGACCTCACGGAAGTTATCAGCATCACCGGGGGGCTTCGATTTGCCATCATCATGCGGGCCGGTATTCCGCTCAGAGAAGGGAAATACACCCTCGACGAAGCAGAGATTTTGCTCGACAACATAAAATTGGTGCATTTTTGACGGCATAAGATGGACGGTTCACGGAGGCCAGTCACCGGCTGCCGTTTGCCTTGAGCCGTCCACCGACCTCCGTCCTCCGTCAAAATGAACGCCAACCGCACCTACCAACTTTTCGATTTCATAGCTGCCATGCTCGCTTGGGCAGTGTTTTTTTTGTACCGAAAATGGTTGGAGGGCATCCCGCCGAGCCTCGCTGCCTTCCACGACCTTAATTTCTACTACGGCATCCTCATCATTCCCATCGGCTGGCACCTGTTTTATTCGCTCTTCGACGACTACCGGGACGTGTACCGGATGTCGAGGCTGGCCACCCTCAGCCGCACCTTGTTCCTGACTTTTTTCGGCGTGGTCTTCCTGTTTTTTACGCTGATGCTCGATGATTTCGTGCGGGACTACACCACGTACTACACTTCGTTTGGCGCCTTGTTTGGGCTGCATTTCCTGCTCACCGCTGGGTTCCGCATCGTACTGCTCACCCGGGCGCACCGCAGGCTACAGGCGGGCGAGGTTTCCTTTCCGACGCTCATCGTTGGGAACGGGGCAAGGGCCGCCGAGCTTTTCCAAGAGTTGAGCAGCCTAAAGAAAAAGCCCGGCTACCGTTTTCTAGGGCATGTGGGCGTGGCGGAGCGCCAAGCTTCCATCGAGGGACTGCCCCAATTGGGCAGCCTCGCCGACTTGGGCAAGGTCATTGCGGAGCAAAAAATAGAAGACGTGCTGATAGCCCTGGAGCCTGACGAGCACCCCCGGCTCACCGACACGCTCGACCTCCTCTTTGATTTTGGTGAAAAAATCCACATAAAAATCATCCCCGACCTCTACGACAACCTGCTCGGCAACGTGCGCATGAGCGAGGTTTACGGCGCCGTGCTGCTCCAAATCAGGCAGGAACTCATGCCCAAATGGGAGCGCCTCGTGAAGCGGCTGATGGACGTGGTGGTGGCGCTTGGCGTGCTTGTGTGCCTGAGCTGGCTCTACGGGTACATCGCCATGCGGGTGCGCTTCGGCTCGCCGGGGCCGGTGCTGTACCGACAGGAGCGGGTCGGGCTGAACGGGAAGCCGTTCCACTTGGTGAAGTTCCGTTCGATGCGCACCGATGCCGAGCAGCACGGCCCACAGCTCTCGCAGGACGACGACCCCCGCATCACGCCTTGGGGCGCCACCATGCGCAAGTACCGCCTCGACGAGTTGCCCAATTTCTGGAACGTGCTCGTGGGCGACATGTCGCTAGTGGGGCCGAGGCCGGAGCGCCAGTTTTTCATCAACCAAATCGTGGAAAAGGCGCCGCACTACCGCCACCTGCTCAAGGTGAGGCCCGGCATCACCTCGTGGGGGCAGGTGAAATACGGCTATGCCTCCAACCTTGGCGAAATGCTCCAACGCCTCCGTTTCGACATACTTTACATCGAAAATATGTCGCTGGCCCTCGATTTCAAAATCCTGTTTTACACGGTGCTGGTGCTGGTCAGGGGGGAGGGCAAGTGATTTTGCCCTTCGGGAAAATGGGCGACTTGCACTGCATGTCCTACATGCGTCAATGCCGATTCTTTTAAAAAACTAGATTTGCGCCCTGCCGAGCAACCATTAAGCGGCATTTTTCATCCAACTCACATGAAATCCAAGCTCATCATCGCCCTGCTACTGCTGGGGCTGCACCCGGTTTGGGGGCAAATCACCCCTACACAGCTGCTGGCCACCGCCTGGGACGACCCCTCCGTGCTGGCATTGCGGGAGCAACAAGCCTACCTCAACGGCCACGACTTCGAGCTGCCGCTGCTGCGGGAACTCCAGCTGCGGAGCAGCACCCGTGACTGGGACCCCGACCAGCAGGAGTACGCCATCCGCCTTCAGGGCAACACGCCGGGCATGAAGCGCACGCAGGCCAGCATCCATGCGACCATGAAGGCCATGACCGAGGCAGAGCGGCTGGAGCTGGTGCAGGAGGCCATCATCGGGCGCTACGAGCTGGTGCTGGACGCCTATTTTGCGAAGCGAAACCGGCAGCTTTTGCAGCGGCAGCTGCAAGTTTACAAGGATAAAAAAGCGGTATTTGCGGAGCAATTGGCGCTCGGCATCGAGCAAGACCTGGACGATTTTTTCAGGGCGGAGGAGGATATTTTGGACGGGGAAAGAAGGTTGCACGGCCTCAGCACCGAGGCGGGCTTGCAGCGCAGCTTGGCCAAGATTTACACGGGCAAGGCCGATAGCGTGGCCGTGGACACGCTCCTACAGCCCACGAACCTGCTGGTGCTCGTCAACGGGAACTTGGAGCGGCTGCCACCTTCGGTGAAAAAAGAGCAACTGCAGGCCGAAATGGCCAAGCTCAAGCTGGAAATGGAGCGCAAGGAGGGCCGCAACCTGCTCGATTTCGTGCAGTTCGGCTACACGGGCAATGCCAACGACCCGCTCGACAACCGTTTCAGGATAGGGGCTGGCATCAGGCTGCCGTGGCCAAACGGGGCCAAACTGCAAATCCAAGAACGGGAACTGGAGGCGCTGCAAGCAGAGGCCGATGCCACCCTCGAACAACAAGCCGCAGCGGAGGCCTTGCTGCGCAAAGGGGCGGAGTTCGGCAAGCTGATGGAGGAGCATATTTTCCTCGAACAGCAAATAGAACGCTTTGCGAAGCAATACGACCCGCAACGCCTGCTCGCCAGCGGCCTCACCAACCCCGAAACGCTGCTGCGGGTGCAGGAGAGCCTGCTGCGATTAGAAGCCGAAGCGATTGCCAAGGAAAAGGACATGTACCAAGCCTATATCGCCATGATGGCCGAGACCGGGGCGCTTTCGCAAGAACCTGCCGTCAACTGGCTTTCGCCCAACCTAGAATTGATAGCCCGCTGACAGTTCCAGCTTCTTTTTGCTTATCTTTCCCGCTTTGAACGAAGTTTGTACTGTCTGTTTATACATTATGAAAAAATAGGCTTGAAATAGGGGTGCTCCCCTTTTTTTACTGTCCTATTCTTGCGTTCAAGCGACTCAAATTCAAACAACTAAATTTCTGTTTTATGACCAAAACAATGTACATTTTTGGCCTAGTGGCCCTGTTTTTCTTAACGGCAGCTACACTGCCAGCACAAGTTGTGCTGAACGAATACTCGGCGGCCAACCTAACCACCACGACCGATAACTACGGCAAGCACGAGGACTGGCTGGAGCTGCACAACACGGGGACTACCGCCGTCAATATCAGTGGCTGGCACCTCACGGACAACCCCGACAACCCCGACAAATGGACTTTTCCGCAGGGCGTAAGCCTTTCACCGGGTGGCTTCCTGCTCGTTTGGTTGAGCGGCAGGGACGAGGTGGCAAACGGCCATGTCCACACCAATTTCAAAATCACGCAGACCAAGGGCACCCCAGAGGAACTGGTATTGAGCAATGCCAGCAATCTCATCGTTGACAGCAGGAAGGTGCGCAAGAGCCAGCATGGCCAAGCCGTGGGCCGCAAGCAGGACGGTGGCGGCGACTCTAGCCCCGGCTATTCCAACAACCTCACGGTCTTTTACGAAGATTTCGTCTCAGAGCCTGATTTCAGCAAGGCCGCCGGGTTTTACCTGGATGCCGTCGAAGTGGAAATTACTTGCGAGGACAGCACGGCCACCATCCGCTACACCACCAACGGTGATTTGCCTACGGCCAGCTCGCCCATTTACACCGGGCCTATTTCCATCACAGAAACAACAGTGCTGAAGGCCATCGCCTTTCCCGATGCCAACGCCGTTGACATGTTTCCGAGCTTCTTGGAGTTCGGCACTTATTTCATCAACGTTGACCACACGCTGCCCGTCGTTTCGGCACACGGCACACAGTTGTTGGATTTGGCAAATGGCGAGCAAAGCCTTCGCCCAAAAGGCGCTTTTGAGCTGTTTAACACCGAAAAAGTGCGGGTATCAAAAGTGACGGGCGAACTCAACAGCCACGGCCAAGACTCTTGGGTGAACGACCAGCGCAGCATTGACTGGGTGAGCCGTGACGAGATGGGCGAGGACAACGCCATCGAGGAGGTGCTCTTCCCCGGACTGACCGACCGTGACGAGTTCCAGCGCATCATCCTGCGCGCTGCTGGCGACGACAACTACCCCGGCGGCAGTAATTATACTGAAAATGGCCAGGTCGTGAGCGCTCACGTGCGTGATGCCTACATCCACAACCTCGCCGTCATCGGTGGAATGCACCTGGATGTTCGTTACAGCTCCAAAATCATCGTCTATTTAAATGGCGAATATTGGGGTGTCTATGACTTCCGCTCCAAAACCGACGACCACGACCACACTGCCGACGAGTACGGCCAAGACAAGTACGACCTTGAGTTCCTGATGACTTGGGGAAATACTTGGGTGGAGTACGATGCCAATGGTGAAGCCTTGCAAAATTGGCAAAACCTCTATGATTTTGTGGAAAGCAATGACATGGCCGACCCAGCCAATTATGCCTACGTGGAGAGCCAACTTGACGTGGTTAGCCTCTGCGATTATTTCATCGCCAACTCGATAACGGTGGCAAGCGACTGGCTCAATTGGAACACAAGCTGGTGGCGGGGCCTCCACCCCGAAGGCACGCACCAGAAATGGGGCTATACCCTCTGGGACCTCGACGCCACTTTTGCCTATTACATCAACTACACGGGCATCGCCGATACCAGTGCCACTGCCCTACCCTGCAACCCCGAAATCATTGACCTAAACGACTGGTGGGGCGGCCCCTACCCACAGCAGCACATCAACCTCATCAACAAATTGCAGGAAAGCCCGAAGTTCCGGCAGTTCTACGTGACCCGTCAAGCCGACATGATGAAATCAGCGTTCAGTTGCGAAACCATGCTGGGTTACCTCGACGAAATAGTGGCCACCATCGCACCGGAGATGCCAGCCCATATCGCCCGCTGGGGCGGCACCGAGCAGCAATGGAAGGACAACGTGGAACGGCTTCGGTATTTCATCGAGCGGAGGTGTGCGCACCTCGCTGGTGGCGAAGGGATGAACGACTGCTACCAGACCTCCGGGCCTTTCAATGTGGTGCTGCAAACCGAGCCTGCCAATGCGGGCACTATTCACGCCAACTCGCTGACTTACAGCCAGTTGCCAGCCGAGACCCCCTTCTTCGGCAATATCGAAACCCTGCTGAACGTGGAACCTGCCGGGCCGGGCTTCAATTTCAGTTTTTGGAAAACAAACAACCACACGTTTGCCGACAGCAGCTTGGCGCTCAATGCCGTGACGCTCACGCAAGGCGATACCATCACCGCCGTGTTCAACTTCACGCCATCCGCCGCCGACGAGGTAGAAGCTGGGCAAATCAGCGCCTCGGTTTTGCCATCGGTGTTCACGCAGCAGTTCACGGTTAGCTACCACTTGGACGAGGCTTCCGAAGTGTCCATGCGCCTGCTCGACGTGGCTGGCCGCCCCGTGGCCGGCCTGTTCTCCAACCTGCGCATGAACGCTGGCGACCACCTCTTCGGCTTCGACAGCACGGGCAGGGGCATCGCTCCCGGCATCTATTTCCTCCACATCAAGGTGGATGGGGCGCAGCAGACGCTGAAAGTGGTGAAAGCGGAGTAGAATTACGATTTCGGATTTACGATTTACGATTGGGGAACCAGCCCTGAAGCAAATATTGCTTCAGGGCTGCTGCTTTTTGGGGAAAGCGCCAGTGGCGATCTGGAAAATTTGATTGGAAGTTTTATCAAAACCTGATTATTTTTGTTAAAAAGAAGGAAATGGCAAAAGACCTTTACCACGACAACTTTAAAAGGGCATTGGAAAAAGATGGTTGGCATGTGACGCACGACCCTTTCCCGATACGGGTAGGCAGGATTGGCTACGAGGTAGATTTTGGGGCAGAAAAATTGATTGCCGCAGAAAAAGGCAACGAAAAAATTGCAGTCGAACTCAAAAACTTCGAAGGCCCTTCAGATACCAATGAATTTCACCGGGCAATGGGCCAGTTCAATGATTACGACGCCAACTTAGTATTCATCGAACCAGAACGTACCCTCTACATTGCTGTTCCCAAAGAAACTTGGGAGGGTTTTTTTCAAGAAGTTGCTGTGCAACGTGCCTTGAAACGGAATCGTGCAAGAGTCATCACCTTCGACCCAGTACTCGAAACTTTGAATCAATGGATAAAGTAAAAAAATACCAAGACATCCTTTTGGAATACCTTGGACAGCAAGCCAAAATCAAGCCCGCCAACATGCCGGAGATAGAGAGTTTTGTTGTGGCAGACAAGGAAAACAACCACTTCCAACTGCTCCAGTCTGGCTGGCAAAACCGCAGTTTTGTGTTCACTGTAGTCTATCATTTTGACATCCGAAATGGCAAAGTCTGGTTCCTGCAAAATATCACTGACAAGGACGTGGTGGATGAACTCATGGAAATGGGCATAGCGAGGGAGGACATTGTACTCGGCTTCCGACATCCTGAAACTCGGCCTTTTACGGGCTTTGCAGTAGCGTAGTTCCTTCAAAACTCCCCCCGCCACGTCAAAATCGGAATCAGGCCCAGTTGGCGCTTCTCCAAGACCTTGCCCTGCACGGTGTCGAAGTAGTGGTACTGTATGTTCTTGCGGCTCGTAAGGTTCTGAATATCAAGCGATAGCATGGAATTTTTGCCCACCTTGTTCCATTTGCGGTAGAGGCGCAGGTCAATGCGGAAGTAGTCGTCGAGTTTTTCGGAGAAAGTAGCACTCTGTGAAAATTGCGACACCATCGTTTTCTGGTAAACCGTGTAGCCAACTTCCTTCGAGGCCAGCGTATCAATGGCAGGCTCCCGGAAGCCGCCAAGCCAGGCCACCCGGCTGCTGATGCCGCTGATGATGGTTTTGCCGTTTTTTTGTTTCACAAACTCCCGCCCACCAGTGAGGTTGAGAGCGTGGCGGCCATCGAAGCGGGTGGGGAGCCAATTGCTGGTTATTTTAAGACCAGATGATTGAAGTTCGGCGGTGTGTTCGGAACGATAAACCGAACCAGCTAGCAGGAAGAAGAAACGGGAAGTAAGGTATTTCTGTAGGCTGAGGTCAATGCCGAAATTACGACCTTCCCCTGAGTTTAATAATCGGGTATCCGAGTTGAGAGCCGATTCACCCAGGTAAGTTTGGGAAAAATCGGTGAAGTTGATGGAAGACACAACCGTCGCTCCAGTTTCAAATACAGGCAAATCTAAAAGCACCATCCCATAGGCTTCTGCCTTGAAAATCAAGGACTTATCAATATCAAGCTGGTACCCAAGCGTCAGGTGGTGTGCAGTTTGCGCCTTGGTATTTTCACCTGCATATTTCGATGCCATCAAGTAAGTGGGCCTGCGCTGGCTGTGCCGACCGTAGGCCAAGGTGAACCTACTTTTGCCCAAGCCGTAATTTAGGTTTAAACGGGGTTCCAGCAATACCTCACTGCTTTGCATGGTGAAAATACTGGCATGAAGGCCAGCGACCACCTCCAGGTTTTCCCAAAAACGCCCCTTCCACTCCGCAAACGGCTGTACCAGCCAGCCTTCGGCAGTACCGCCATCCTCGAACAAGACCTCGTCATTTTTGAAAAAAGACTGGAAAATGTCATTGCTCCTAGCGGCCTCCACGCCCAGCCTCAGCCGGTGCCTGGAACTGATTTTATGACTAAAAATACTGGAAAATGACAGCTTTTGCTGGCGCAAACTATCCTCCTCCCAGCGCTCGCCCGTAGCAGCAAAATCGGCGATGCGGTCGTGCTCCAGCGCCGAGCCGATGGCCACGGTACGCAGCACACTGTTCTTGCCCAGCGGCAGCACGTGCGAAAGGCCGAGCGCACCCATTTTTGAGTTAAAATCAATATTGAAACGCTCCTTGTCAATGGTGGCCGAGTCGGTGGGCGGGCGGTAGTAGGTGTAGCTCTTGCCGCCTACCCCGAAGAGGCTGAACTGCCCCATTTTTGCCGAAGGCAAGGAAACATGAAAAGCCACGTCCTGATAAGCCGTCTCCTCGTCGCCAAAATCAGCGCCCATCGCCGTGAGCAAGCCCGTGAACGAGTAGCGGTAATTTGCCAAAAAAGAAGGTGATTCGTGATTCGTGATTCGTGATTGGCCGTCCGCCGTCTGCCGTCTGCCGCCAACTCCAATCGGCCCCTCCACAGCCGCCTCGATACCAATAAAACCAGCCTGGGCGATGAGTTCACGGCGCTGGTCGTTGCCCTTGCGGAAGTACATGTCCATGATGCCGCCGAGCGCATTGCCGTACTGCGCCGGGAAGGCCCCCGTGTACAGCGTGGACGTGCCGAGCAATTGGGCGCTGAGGATGTTCACGCCGCCGCCTGCCCCACTGGGGCGGTCGCCGAAGGTGCCAGCATTGGCGGTGTGGTTGGGGTTCACGATTTCCACGCCTTCGAGCCGCCACTGGAAGGCGTTGGGGGAGTTGCCCCGCACGGAGATGAGGTTGGTGCCGTCGTTTTCGCCCACCACGCCGGGGTAGCTCATGGCCAGCCGGGCGGGGTCGAAATTGGTGCCGGGGAAGCGGAACTGCTCCTCGACGCTGAGGCTGTGCAGCCCCGCCGTGTTGGCCGAGCGGCTGCCAGTGGCCTTCACCACGATGGTTTGCAGCGCATCGGCTTGTTCCCGGAGCTGGAGGTTCAGCACGGTCTCCCGGCCCGACTCGACCAGCAATTCGGCGACGACGAGCGCCTCGTACCCAAGGTGGGAAACTTGGAGTTGGTAGCGGCCTGCGGGTATTTTACCGAAAATATAAGTGCCTGATTCTGTGGTGTTTGCACCAAAATTCTTGGTAGCATTTGACAAAACCAGCGAAGCGCCCTGCAAGGGGCTGGCATTGTCGGCATCCGTCACGGTGCCACGCAGCACTTGCTCCGGTGTTTGCGCCAGCGCAAGCGTTGCGAAGCAAATAAAGGCGAAGTGTAACAAGTGTTTTTTCATCGTGAAATATGGTGGCGGATGTTTTTTACAAACTTTGAATAGAAACCTGCCAGCCAAATAAATTTGGCGGCTACTAAGTTTGGGCAAAAATAGCACCTTCGCAAATGATTCATTCTGCCGAAAATCACCGCAGCCTCCGGGAGCAGCCGCCCCGCCACCTCGATTGGTACACGCAGGCCGTGATGCTGTTGGGCGACCGGGTGAGCCAAGCGGGCTGGGCACTGCTGGCAATCGGCTCGGTTTTTTTCTGGACGGTGACCGTCCATTCGGAGGCCGTGCAGTGGTTCAAGGGCAGCGTGGCCAATTGGCAGGACAAGGAAGGCGTCATCCTGGAAGCCGATTCGACGGGCACGGTGGAGGACGGGCTGCGCATCTGGCGGTACGAACATTCGGTGGCGCCCGGCGACGGCTACCGCTACCGGGGCGTGAGCTATTCGGTGGGCAAAAAATTCGATGCGGGGCAGCTGGCCTTCATCCGCTTCGATGCCGACGACCCCCGCAACAACTTCGCCGTGGGGCTGCGCCGCAGCGAGCACCGCTGGCAGTCGAGCCTGCTGCTGCTGGTGCCGCTATTTGGGCTGGTGCTGGTGGCATTGCCGCTGCGCCGCAACCTCCGGCTACTGCGCTTGCTGAAAATCGGGGATTTCACGAGGGGCAAATTGTTTGCAAAAACGCCAACGGGCCAAGTCGAGCGCTTCGGGGCAAACATGCTGCCCGTGTTCCGTTTTGAGTTCCGGTTCGAGCACGAGGGGACGGTGTACCATGCCACTTGCCGCACCCACCGCCCGACGCTGGTGGAGGATGAGTCGGCGGAGAGCATCCTCTACGACCGCTTTCGGCCCAGCTTCAATTTGGTGTACGATGCAGTGCTGCGTTTTCCAAAAATCACGGCCTCCGGCAAGCTGGCCCCAATGGACTGGCGGCGGGCGTGGGTGTTGTTTCTGCCGATGTTCACGGTGGTGGTGAATGGGGTTTATTTGCTTTTAGGCTAAATCCTCAAAAAATATTTGATAAAAAAGGAATGTCATTCCAAAAATATCCGATAATTTTGGAATCAAAATCCAAAAATATCGAAAATGCTCATCCAAAGAAGCCTGCTGCCAGCCATTGAAAACCACCTGTCGGACAAGCGGCACACCATCATCACCGGGGCAAGGCAAGTGGGCAAGACCTCCCTGCTCAAGCTGATTTTCCAAAAACTAAAGGCCGAGGGACAACAGGTCTTCCAACTGACGCTGGAGGATAGCCGGGTACTGCGCAGCATCAACGAACACCCCGACCAAGTGTTTGAGCACGTGCCAATCTTGCCAAAGCCTGCCCAGGGCGGCGATGCTGACAGTCGGCTCATTCTCCTGATTGACGAAGTGCAGTACGCTGCTGACCCTACCCATTTCCTGAAGTTCCTTTACGACAAATACGAGGGCAATGTGAAGGTGGTGGCCACGGGGAGCAGCGCTTTTTATATTGACCGCAAGTTCACCGACTCGCTGGCGGGACGCAAACGGGTTTTTCAGCTTTACCCGCTTTCGATGGAGGAGTACCTGGGTTTTCGGGGCAACGATGAGCTGTTGCAGGAGCTTGCTTTCATCCAGCAACGCCCGTCCTATGTTTCGCCGAGCATGGCGGCGTTGAAATCCGTGTTTTATGAGTACCTGACCTTTGGCGGCTATCCAGCAGTGGCCTTGGAGCCGGATTTTTCGGAGAAAAAAATGCTGCTGAACGAGCTGAAAAACGCTTACGTGAAACGGGACATCGCAGAATCGGGCGTGAGCATGGAGGCGAAATTCTTCCTGTTGTTCCAGTTGTTGGCCGACCAAACTGGCAACCTCGTGAACAGGAACGAACTTTCAAAGACCATCCAAGTGGACACCAAAACGGTGGACAACTACCTGTACGTGCTCGAAAAATGCTACCATGTACACTTGTTGAAGCCATTTTTCAGAAACCTCCAAAAGGAATTGACCAAGATGCCAAAGGTCTATTTCAACGACCTCGGACTTAGGAACGCCCTGTTGAACAGGTAAAACCTGCTCCATCGGTA
>JALOMF010000194.1 GCA_025455635.1 Saprospiraceae bacterium
CTTATCTCAGTGGAGCTATGCGTAATTGGATGTAGTTTTTATTGACTTTTTCATCAAATATTTCGGGAGTCTGATTTGCAAAATACGCAATAGTGGTAAGCCTAAATATTTGTTTTTGTAGTGGCAACAAAAAAGCCTGTGCCGTCAAATGGCACAGGCTTTTCGGGATAATTCACCTTTCACCAGTCATTTTTACCTCGTAAAGATGATTGGCAGTGTGGTGATGCGTCCGTCTATATTGAGTTTTAAAAAGGCAATATGCGAGGGTATATTCTCATTTAATTGAAATGCCAACTGATGCGCCCCAGCCAGGTAATCGCTTTTGTTGAGAAGTCTTTGAATGGTTCGCCCTTGGCCGTCCACGAGTTCGCAAGAAACGGTCGCCTGTTTGTCAAGCGCCCACTCAATTTGCAAAAAACCTTGCGTCGGGTTAGGATAAACGGTAAAGTTCAGATAGGGCTTCTCGGCGTAGCCAGCATTGACCGGGGTGTCGTTTAGGAACCGCCAGACAACTACTTGCCCCGTACCGAAGCCTGTTGCCACTATTTTGTTGTCGGGCTGTAAAAACAGGCCAATACCTTCCACGCCCTCGCTATAAGTAGTGGTTTGGGCAATGCCGCCAGCGTCGCCGAAGGTTTCATCTGTCGTGCCGTCTGCATTGAATCGGCATATCCAAAGGAATCCATCACTGGATGTTATATTGCTAGTGGATTCTCCCGAAACCAACACCTTGCCGTCGTTCTGGACAACGAGCTTACGGCCAAACGGAATGGCGCCTATTTCATTGAGCACCTTTCCACCATTTCCAAAACTGGCGTCGAAACTGCCATCGCCATTGAGACGAAACAAAGTCATTTGGCCTTGGACAGTACCATCCGTAATGGAGAACCCGCAAAACAAAATCTTGTCATTCACCAAGGCCACGTCAAACGCTATCTCAGTCACAATGGAAGTGCCGATTTGCAAAAAACCATTGTTCCCAAAACTTGAATCAAAAGTGCCGTCAGGGTTGTAGCGTGCCACCATCATGTCGTAACTGTTTTCAACTAAACCGCCAACGGTTACGATTTTGCCGTCTGCCTGAACGGCAATGCCGAGTATCCCCTCCAGGCCAGCCACGAAATCGCTTTTAACAATGCCGCCGTCCCCAAAGCTAGGGTCAAGTTGGCCATCGGGATTCATCTGCACGAGCAAGATGTCGAATAACCCCGAGTTGACGCTATCATATAATGAACCTCCAGCCAATATTTTGCCGCTAGGCAAAATGTACACGCTGTTGAACTCCCCATTTTGGCCAGCTTCGTCAATCAGGGTTACGCCATTGATGCCGAAAGAGGCGTCCAACTCCCCAGTTTCAGTAAATCGGGCAACAAATGGCTTTTGAACGATATTGTCATCGAAGATGCCCACGCCGATGATTTTATGGTCGGCAGTCACTGCCATTTCGTGAAACGTTCCAGCCTCCCCCATATCCAAGTCTGGGGTTGCAGTTCCTTGGTCGCCAAAGGTGGCGTCAATGGAGCCATTCGGTAAGAGCCGGGTAAGTCTAAGGGTGGTTTCGGAGATGTTGGTACTTTGCCAAGCAACTATCATTTTGCCATCTGGTAAAATGAGCGTACCGCCGCTATAGCCAAAATCGCCGGGCACCGGTATGGCCACCTCACCCATTTGGCCGAAGGTGTCGTCCGGCTGACCGGGGGTTTGGCCGCTCATAAAAAATGGGAGGCAAAGCATTGCCAGTAGAGTAAGGGTGTTGTCAAATTTCATGTGTTAGATTTTATGATGCGTGAAAAAATGAGATAGGCAACAGGGTTTGGCTATTACACATTTGACGAGTTTAATCGAGAAGCGCATTATAGTTAAAACCATGTTGTCAATTTGAAGCGCTAATATAAAAATTTGCAAAATTATGTATGATGAAAAGCCAGTATTTTCTGGGTGAATCCATGTTGTAGATGAACGTATTTGAAATTGATGGCAGTCACCATTGAGCGGAGGGGTTATAAAACCCCGATGTTCTGGAACGCCGGGGTTTTATAACCCCTCCGCTCGTTAATGACTGCTTTTGGCAATTTTTGTTCATTAATTTTTAAAGCGACTATCTATAAATATCACCCCAATCCCTTCAAATCCCTCACAAACCCATCCACCCCAGCTGCCTTCATTGCCTTCTGCAAGGTAGTGGCGTCGGCGTTCTTGTCGAACACGCCGACCAGCACCCGGTAGGCCGTCTTGCCGCTCACTTGGCTGATGTTCACCACCACGGGCTGGCTGAAAAGCCGCTCCATTTTCTCCGCCTGAATCAGCACGTTGCCGTAGTCGGCAAAGACGCCGAGCTGTACCGAAAAGCCTTGCGATGCCTGTCGCTCCACGCTGAACCGGAACAGCCCCTGCCCCGAAACCACTTGCGGCGTGACGGTGGCGGTCGTAGGCTTGGTCGTGGAAGTGCCCGTGCTGCTGTCCTTGCGGCGCAGCGCCTCGGCCACGGCCCGGTCGGCGTTCACCCGGCCATAGCCGAACTTGCGGCTGTGGCCGTTTTTGTACTCGCTGGCGTCCCCGATTTTGTCGGCGGTGCTTTGCAAAATCTCCTTCACCTCCTTGGCCGTCAGCTTGGGGTTGGCGGAGAGCAGGAGGGCGCAGATGCCCGCCACGATGGGCGTGGCGCCGCTCGTGCCACCGAAATGTTTGTACGGCCCCTGCCTGCTCACCCCGTCGGCCCAGTAGAGGAACGGGCCGTCGCCACGCACGGTGGTGCCGGGGTCCCAAGCGGCACGGGCGGCGATGAGCGGCCAGTCGCCGTTGCTGGGTGCGCAAATGCTGACCTCGGCGCCTTGGTTGGAGTAGCTGGCGTAGCGGTCTTTGCTGTCGCAGGCGGCCACGCAGATGACGTCAGGGTGGGCGGCGTAGAAATTGACGTAGTCCAAGCCCTCGTTGCCTGCGGCAAAAAGGATGACGCAGCCCTTGCCGCCCCTGCCTTGCCGGGCGGCCTTGGCGATGGCCTCCTCCTTGAGCGAGTTCAGCGTGTAGCGGGTGTCGGTGGTGCCCCAGCTGCAACTGATGACGTCGGCCCCGTTTTGTACGCAGTACTCGAACATCTTCTCGGTGGCGGCCACGCTGAACGAGGTGCCGCTCACGGGCATGAACTTGGCATTGGGCGCCACGCCCACCATCCCTTGCCCGTTGGCGACGGCCACGGCGAGGCTGGCGCAGGGAGTGCCATGCGTGAAGCCGGGGTCGCCGTCGCTGAGGCGGTCGCTCATCGTCCAGAGGTCCCACGGGCGATAGACTTTGGGCTTGAGGTCGGGGTGCGAGATGTCGAAGCCGTTGTCAATCACGGCGAGCACCACGTCCGGCGAGCCGAAGCCGTCGAGGCGCTTCCAGGCATCCACGATTTTTGCGTCAGCGCCTTTTTTAGTGGTGTATCGCCCGCTGGGGATGAAGCCGTCGTTTTTCAGGTGCCATTCGTCGGCGATGAAGGTGTCGGTGGGCATGGCGAAGGCATCGTATTCTTCGAGCAGCATGTCGAGGTCGGGTTCGGCCATTTTTACCAAAGAAATGCGCTGGAGGGCCTGCGCCACCCGGAGCGGGTTGGGGGAATCCTTGGTCACTTTGGCCGTCACCCGGTCGGCGCTGCGGCGCTCCACGAGGGCCAGTTTGTACTCGTCGAGCACCATTGCCTGCTCACTTTCGTCCACCTCGGGCTGGAAGATGATGAAGATTTCGCCGGTGGGCACGAGCGGTTTTTTGCTGCCTTCGGCAAAATAGACGTGGGTGCCCAGGTCCACCTCCTCCCGCTGGCGCACCTCGTCGAGCTTGTCGTCGAGGGTACTGCCGTTTTTTTGGAGGGAAACGACCTTGAAGCCGCCGAGGCTGGGCAGCACTTCTTGGCGCACGAAGTCGGCGGTGGAGAGGTCGGCCTTTTCATGGCCCTTGAGGCCCACGAGGCTGGCGCTTTTTTGCAAAACAAGGACGCCTTTTCCGCTTTTGATTTTGTAATCGCTCATGTTGGAGGCTTTTGGTTTGAAAATTGGTTTAGACGGTGGACGGGTAACGGCCAACGGCTTACGGTGGACGGCGAACGGCGTGGCCGTCCACCGTCCACCGTCCACCGTCAGCCGTCCACCGTCAGCCGTCAGCCGTTTTTTGTTGGCGGAAAAATACGAAACAGGCCGCAGTTGGGGCAAGTATTCCAACAAAACCACGACCGAATGACCAACTGCCAGTGATTTTGCTATTTTTACGCCCGTTTTTAAAATAGGCTATTAGCCGTTGGGGATTTGCTATTGGCTGCAAAAAGCCAAATGCCAAATGCCAATAGCCGCAAGCAACAGCATGTCCATCCGCTTTTTAAACAAGCAGCCTGCCGTCCAGCAGCTCACCGACGAGGAGCTGGTCAGTAAGTTCGCAGCTACGCAACAGCAAACGTACTTTGAGGAATTGTACCGCCGGTACATCCACCTAGCTTACGGCGTTTGCCTGAAGCTGATGAAAAACGAGGACGATAGCCGGGACGTGGTGTCGGATGTGTTCAAAATACTGTTCACCAAGCTCCCGACGGCGGACGTGAAGTCGTTCAAGGCGTACCTTTACACTGTGAGCCGCAACGAATGCATTGCGAAGCTGCGCCAGCGCAAGTCGGATTCGGAGAAACTGGCGAAGTACAACCACCTCGAAAATTCGCCGGACGACTTTATGGAAAACGACGGCTTCGCCGCTCTCTTCAACACCAATCCCAGCATGGAACAGGAGGTGGAGCGGGCCGTGGTCCAATTGGGCGACGAGCAACAAACCTGCATCCGGCTGTTTTTTTACGACGACAAGAGTTACCGGGAAATAGCTACTGAAACTGGATTTACAGAGAAACAGGTGAAAAGTTACCTGCAAAATGGTAAGCGGAACTTGCGGATTCTGCTGGAAAAAGAATTGAGAAAACACACAGCCTAAATTTCCAGAAAATATAATTGCTCCAATGGACGGAAATTTACAACAACGTATTTTTAGACCCACCGCATGCATCAGCCACGAGGAATTAAGGCAATACCTCGGTGGCCGCATGTCCAGAGATGGGGTTAGGCGGGTGGAAGACCACCTGCTCGATTGCCCGCTTTGCTCCGATGCCGTTGAAGGCTGCGAGGAAGCTGGCAACCACCTGACGGATGACTTGGAAGACTTTGAAGCTTTTAGTAAAAAGCTCCCAAGCCAACCCGGTGCCAAGGTTCGCCAACTGCAACCTTGGACGGGCTACCTGCGTCAGGCCATCGCCGTAGCGGCTGTGCTCGCTGTGGGCCTTTTTGCGTACCTGAATTTCGGGGAGTCGCCTGATGGCCCTGCGTTGTATGCCAAATACTACACGGCCTACCAGACCGACGTGCCCGTCTCGATGCGGCACGCCAACTCGCCGGATGTGAACCCGAATTTTGCGCAAGCGATTTCGGCCTATTCTGACAGGAATTACACCCAAGCGGCCATGCTTTTTGACCGGGCGCTGATGCAACAGCCTGAAAATGAGGCGACTTTGTTCTACGCTGGGCTTTCGTACTTGGAGACCAGCAAGCTGGACAAAGCTTCCGAATGCCTTGGCTCAGTGGCAAAAGGCACGGGCGTTTATGCCAAAAAAGCCAATTGGTACCTCGTCATGTGCGAACTGAAAGCGGGCAAAAAGGCCGAAGCCACTGCCCGTTTGGATAAAATCATTGAGGCCAGCGAGATAATGGTCAACGAGGCGAAAAGCCTTCGTGAAGAGCTTTAATCACAGACATTTCAAAAATAACGGAAAGGGCAGAGCGGCAACGCTTTGTCCTTTTTTATTTTGCTTTTTTGACAAAAGCGTTTGCCTCGCAGAACTATATTTTGATTTGGATGGTATAACTTAGGTCTGCCGCTCAATTTTCGGATTTCAAAACCTGTACCTATGTTGGCCCGCACCATTTCCACCTACATCAGTTCCTTTTCCGGCCTGTCCCGTTTTGCTTGGCTGATTTCCTTGGCCTCGTTCATCAACCGTAGTGGTACGATGGTGATACCCTTCCTTTCGGTTTACCTGACCACGAAGTTGGGTTTTTCGCTGGAGCAGGCTGGCATTGCGATGACGCTGTTCGGTGTGGGGTCATTGGTAGGGTCGTTCATGGGCGGTTCACTTACTGATAAAATCGGCTACCATCGGGTGCTGTTTTGGTCGCTGCTGTTGGGCGGCTTGGGGTTCATGGTACTGGGCTTCATCAAGTCGGTGGAGGGCATTTACCTCATGATTTTCCTCTTGAGCAGCGTGGGCGAGGCATTCCGGCCTGCCACCATGTCGGCGCTGGCGGCGTACAGCACCCCCGAAAACCGTACCCGCTCCTACTCGCTCATGCGGATGTCCATCAACCTGGGCTTCACCATCGGCCCGGCAGTGGGAGGGTTGCTGGCTGCGTGGAAAGGCTACCAGTTGCTTTTCTGGGTGGACGGCATTACCTGCATCGCTTCGGCCATTTTTTTCCGGGTGCTGTTGAAGCCTAAAGTTTCCGCCGAAGGCGAAAATTTAAAACAGCAAATCGTTGAAAATCAACCAGTTGTGTCGCCATATCGTGACGGGCAATACCTCATTTTCTTGCTCTTGACGGCGCTGGGCGCTACGGTTTTTTTGCAATTGATTTCCACCTTGCCCGTCTATTACGAGAAGGTGGTCAACATGAACGAGTGGCAAATCGGGGCCATTTTGGCCTTCAACGGCCTCATCGTTTTCCTGTTGGAAATGCCGCTGGTGTTCACGCTGGAGCGCAAAATGAAGCGGATGAACTGCATCGCTGCAGGCGTGGCCCTCTATGCCTTTGGCTATGTGGTGCTGAATGTCGCTCCGCAAAGCGTGGGCATTGCCGTGCTTTCGATGTTTGCCCTCTCGATTGGCGAGATTTTCAACATGCCCTTCGCCAATTCGTTTGCCCTCAGCCGCACCACCGACGCCAACCGGGGCAAGTACATGGGCCTTTACTCCATGACCTACTCGGTAGCGCATATCATCGGGCCTTATTTTTCGATGAATATAGCGGAAAACAGCGGCTTTGATACCTTGTGGTACATCTCAGGCGCTATCTGCGTGGTGACGTTTTTCGGTTTTTTGGCCATGAAAAAACGAAACCCAGAGCCAGTGAAACCTGCCGCTGAAGTGGAAGCAGCAACCGTTTCGCCAGTGGTGCCTGTGGAGCAATTCACATGAGCGTACCACTTACTTCGGGCATGTTTTTGAAAAAGCGTACTTTTGGCCGTGCATGGGCCATTGAAATCACTGGACTTTTTTATTCTGAAAAATGCCAGTGATTTCAATGGCTACTGACGAGTCCTCATGTCAAAAAACAATCAACTTACTACCACGGGTGTCATCGGTTCTGGCAGTTTCGGCACGGCGGTCGCCAACCTGCTGGCCATCAACTCCGATGTGCTGATTTATAGCCGGAAAGAGAAACTGGTGGAGGCCATCAACACCGAGCACCGCCACCCGACCTTCAA
>JALOMF010000195.1 GCA_025455635.1 Saprospiraceae bacterium
GGCGGTCACACGGGCGCACCTGGCGAAACGGGCTGCGACGGCTGCCATGCCGGAACGCCCAACACCGGACCCGGTACGCTCACCCTCGACTGGTCGGACACCAGCGGGCAATACGTCCCCGGTCAGGTGTACGATGCCGTAGTGACGCTCGCACAAGCTGACCGGGACAAGTTCGGGTTCGTGGGTTTGGCGCTGAAAGACAGCGGCAACACCACCACCGGGCAGTTTTCGATTGACGACATTGACCGCACCCGCACTTTTAATGACGGACCTCGTAAGTACGTCTCTCACACGCCCTGCGGCGCTGATGCCGCTCCGTCCGGCTCGTTGTCGTGGACGTTCCATTGGCAAGCGCCCGCTACCGATGTGGGCAATATCACCATCTATCTGGCAGGGCTTGCCGCCAACCACAACCACAACACTTCCGGCGACGACGCTTATGAACTGGCGCTGCACCTCACGCCTGCCGACACGGTGGCTTCTGCGAGTAGGGAGCGGCTCGGAGAAGTGCAGTTTTCCCTGCACCCGAACCCGGTTTCGGCAGGTGGGCAACTGAACGTTCGACTGACATTGCCGCATAAAGGAAGGCTGCAATTCCGGCTGCTCGACGTGGCGGGACGGACGGTTCGCAATTTCGATTTGGGTGAAAAAGCGGCAGGGGAACAAGGCTTTTCGATGGACATGGCTGGCTTGGGAGAAGGGGTGTATTTCTTGGAAGGAACGTTGGCTGGGGAGGTCTTAGGGGTAAAAAAGGTCTCAATCAGGTAACTATTGAAGTCAAATTTAGATGGTTGGGGCGCTCATCATAAACGCCCCAACCATCGCTAAAATAGGGTTACTCATGCAATGGCTATGATTTTGAAGAGATAAAAGGGTTATTTTTTTATTAATATATCGTCTATTGAAAACTACCTTTGCCGCCCTTACAAGTGATGGTTATGAGCAATGAAGAAATCAAGGGCAAATCAATACTTGCCTGTGTGGAAATCAACCGTTTTGCCGAGAATGTCTTGGTCTCAAGGGGTAGTCGGATTGGAAGTGGGATGGGAATGCTTTTGGAAGCCCTGTGGGGGTATTACATGAATAGCGTTCTTCAAAGCGAGCAAGTGGAGATTGGTTGGTTTCCAGAACACCAGTACCATGATTTCGTATGCCTTCAAAAAGACAAAGCATGGAATCCCGAAACCAGAGAAGGTGAAATCTTCAGGTTGGAAGTGAAATCCATGAACCTCGATGCCGATGAGTCAAAAGGGCATTTCGATGTCCTTCAACAAGAGCTTACCCCTACCGATTTGTTGCTCATTATGGTTTGGAAGTGGAAATCCCTTGATGCAAACCATGCCGTACCGCAGATTATTGACCATTTTATTGGCGTTTCCATAGAAATTGCAGCCTTGCGGGATGCCTTGCACTTGGCGAGGGGCGGGTTGTTTGTTTCCAAAGACAATTGCCCTGAAACATGTGCCTGTCAAACCATTTGCAAAAATGACGGTGAACCGCTGAACGCTGCAGGTAAAAGAGAGCGATTGAGCGGACCTGAATCAGCCCGTCCTTCAGCGAAGGTTTCTTATGCTGCCAATTTTGGCGGACTGATTCGGATGCTCAAAACAAGTTCTGAGGAGTCGAGGGCGGTTTTTAGGAAAATCAGAAGGGAGGATAATACAGCGCACGAGTACATTTCTTTCATCCATCGAAACTACCCATCCGAAGAAGAAAACCAATTCACAAAGGATGAATGGCTGGCTGTTGCACAAAAATTGAAAATTGAAGCTGCCAACCTGCCGAAACACGAACTCATAGCGGCTATCCGTTTGGCGGACAACGGCTATCGTGAAATTCTGAGAACGGTCTAAAACAGGGTCAGTTTAGGTGAAAATGCTCCCACGGGAAAAGGGTTTTTCCAATCTACTTCCGCAAACTCAAACCGGGACTCATCCAATTGAGGCTGCACTCGTTGGCTTTCAAGGGCATATTGAAGTTCATTTAATACAATCTGGGGCATGTTTTGGTAACGAAACCAAGCCCGTTTGTACTCCTCGCTGGCTTTTTTCAGAAAATCATTCAGCACATTTTGTTCCTCCAAAGGTGGCAGCGGGATTTCGATGTTCAAAAAGTCCTCCAGCTGAATCCTTGGCAGGGCTGCCCCGGAAATCAACACTTTGACTTTTTCCAAAACATACTCAGAGGAAAGGATATACCGTAAATAAAAGGGCAGAACCTTGTCCTGTTTAGGCGTAAGGACATAAAACTCTGTTGAGCAAATGCCCTCGGACATGTTTGAGCCAACCAAAAAAACTTTGTTCAAATTAGGTCGGAGCCTTCCATAAAGAATATCGCCGGGCAGGAAAATCTTGGAGCGGGACTTGATTTCAGCTCCTCTAACAGGGGAAAAATTAACCAACAGACCGGAGTTCGCCTCCACGTTTTCCAAGCCAATGTAATTGAATACGTGGGACTTGAAGTCCTGCGGGTCGAGTGCGTTTTTCCGTTCTGCAACGACCTCTCTAATCGGCACAAAGATGCTCCCGGTAGCTACTCTTTTTCCATTCTCCGCTACGAGAAAGCTCAAATTCCACCTTTTTTCGGCAGACAATCGTTCAGCGTTGATGATTTTAATACGCATATCGGATGTTGTTTTGGTTATAAAATCGGGTCAGTTCTTCTAAAATCAAGGGCAAATCTGCGTCCTCTTGCGGCTTGCCGGAGGCATCGTAACCGATATTTTCGCAATCGGCGATAAAAACCGGATATGTCAATTTCTGCACCGTCCCGGAATCCCATTTTTGACCGATTAAAATAAAAGTCTTGATGTTGGCGCCGAAAGGCGAAAATGTTTCTATTGGCAGACCAATCAGGGCGATAATTTTCAGCTTGGAGAGCAGCCATGTGCGCACCGCCTGGTTGTTGTTGTTGACCAAAATGCTTTCAGGTAGAACAATCGCCATGCGCCCGCCAGCGCGTAGAAACTGGACGCTGCGCTCCAAACCAATGATTTCCAGCGGCACCGATTTTTTTTCGTTTGCCAACTGAAAATTACCCAAATGCGCAAATGTTTCCTTGCCCAGTATAGAGCCGAAGGGTGGGTTGGTCAGCACTACGTCGAAGGTGGCTTCGTTCAAGTCCTGATAACTTTTGAAGTCAAGCAAAGCATCCGTGCAGCGGACGTTGGCGTGTCCGTCGCCGTGCAGCCGCATGTCGGTCATGGCGATGCGCACCATTCGCTCGCTTTTTTCGATGCCGTGCAGCTTGTGAAAGGCAAATTCGAGCAACTGTTTTTCCGGGATGTTAGCGGCATTGTGCCGTACAAAGTCGAGGCATTGTGTGAGAAAATGCCCCGACCCTGCAAAGGGGTCGAGTATCAGGTCGGTGTGTTTGGGTTGCAATGCTTCCACCATGAATTTGACCACGCTTGCCGGCGTGAAATACTGTCCCATGCCCGCCCGCAATGCCGGGAGGTACAGCTTTTGGAAAGCCCGCCCTTTCACATCCAAATCGGAAGCAGAAAGATTGTAAGGTTCGAGCAGTTCTACGATTTTGACCAAAGCGAAAGTTGAGAGCCGAATAGGCTTGTCAAACACACCTCGTGAACGCTTGTAGCCCGGTATTTTCAGCGAAAAAACCCGCGCATCGTATTCGTTCGCTTGCAGGTAAAGCTGGCGGAGCGTCGCCGCGCATTCTTCGGCAGTCCCGTACACCTCTCTTTGCATTTTAAAAACGGCGCTGTTCTCGGTTGCTTCCTCGTCAAAAAGTTTGGTGTAAATCACCTTGCAGAGTTCGTCGAGGGCTTCGTCGGCGTGCATCCCGTCAATATCCCGAATGGCGGAGTGCATCTCGAAGAATAGGTTTTCCACGTTTTCGGTCAATGGGCGCAAGGGGCGAAACTTATCATGTTGGGTCTGTACTTTGGCAAACGGCGCATAAAAATCGGGAGAGATGCTCTTGTTGGTTTCGATTTCTCCTAAGTAATCAGGCTCATCGCTGTCTTTTTTTCTGATAAAAAACCGAGCATCGCTATCATTTTCCCCGGCATATATCGCCCCGCAATGGAGCGACGGATGCTCCCGGAATAATTGCTGCAAACTGTCTTTTGCCAATTGGAACTGGTCAGGTAAAGCTGCAAGCACGACCAAAAAAGGCGAACCCAGCGAGGTTTGCAATGCAATACCTTTCAAGCCTTGCGGAAGGTCAAGTTGGACGGTGGGTTTTTCCGTATAGTTTTTTGTTGATAGAAAATGAGGAAGCCAATTTTCGGGGCTGTATTTTGGCAAGCCAGACAGAGTTTGTTGAGATTTCATGCAAAAAGACGATTTGTCGTCAAATTTATGACGATTTGTCTTGTTTGTGAAACCCAATCGAAAATATTTTTATCTCTAAACTATCGCTATCGTGTTTGAACAGTAGTTTTTCCTGTCGCTACAATTATGCTGAAGTAGGAATAATGTTGAAAGAATATTCGTGCTGACAGGCAACCCTTACCTCCTCCTGTCTGAATAGTTTGGTAAGCAGCAAAGCCTTGTCTTTGCGTGATGCCCCTTTTCCGAAAACCATTTACAAACATGGAACATCAACACCACCAACACGGGCAAGCCGCAACGCCGCCCGCCAAGGCACACGAGCACGGCAAGCAAGTCCCGTCCGCAGGCGGACATGCCGACCACGCTGCCCACGACCACTCCGCCATGATTGCGGACTTCCTGCAGCGTTTTTGGGTCTGTCTGGCACTCACTGTCCCCGTCGTCGCCATCTCGCCCATGTTCCAGCACGCCGTCGGGTACAGCTTCGATTTTTCCGGCAGGAATTGGGTCTCGTTTGCCCTCGGAACCATCATTTTCGTTTACGGTGGCAAGCCATTTCTCACGGGGCTGGTGGACGAACTGCGCCGCCGCTCGCCCGGCATGATGACGCTCATCGGCGTCGCCATTTCCGTCGCCTATCTGTACAGTACGGCGGTCGTGTTCGGGCTGGTGGCGGGCATGGACTTCTATTGGGAACTTGCAACGCTCATCGTCATCATGTTGCTGGGGCATTGGCTCGAAATGAAAAGCGTTGCCGGAGCATCGAAGGCGCTGGAACTGATTGTGAAAATGCTGCCCGCCGAAGCGCACATGTACCACGGCGAAATGCTCCACGATATGCGGGTGGACGAACTGAAAATCGGCGACCTCGTGCTGGTGAAGCCCGGCGAAAAAATTCCGGTGGACGGCACGGTGACGGAAGGCGAAAGCCTCGTGGACGAGAGCATGTTGACGGGCGAAAGCGTCCCCGTGAATAAATCCGTTGGCTCGAAAATCATCGCAGGTGCGCTCAACGGCGAGGGCAGCCTGAAAGCGGTGGTGGACAAAACGGGCAAGGAAAGCTACCTGAACAAAGTCATTGCCCTCGTGCAGGAAGCGCAGGCATCCAAGTCGCAGACCCAGCACCTCGCCGACCGGGCAGCCCGTTGGCTCACCTTCATCTCCATCGGGGTGGGCGTGTTGACGCTGGCGGTCTGGCTGGCAAAGGGGCAAGGTCTGGCGTTTGCGCTGGAGCGCATGGTTACGGTCATGGTCACGTCCTGCCCCCATGCCCTCGGCGTGGCGATACCGCTGGTGGTAGCGATTTCGACCGCCATGAGCGCCCGGCGAGGGTTGCTCATCCGCAACCGCACCGCCTTCGAGAATGCCCGCAAAATCACGGCAATGGTATTCGATAAGACGGGAACGCTGACGCAGGGCAAGTTCGGCGTTTCGAGAGTCGAGCCGATGGATGGCAGCCGCTCGGCGGACGACCTGCTGGCGCTTGCCGCCGCCCTCGAACAGCATAGTGAGCACCCAATCGCCAAAGGCATTGTGCGGGCGGCGAACGAAAAATACCTTGCGCTGCCGCCCGTGCTCGACTTCTCCTCAATGACCGGAAGGGGCATTCAGGGCAAGGTTTCGGGAAAAACGGTGAGCGTGGTCAGCCCGTTTGCGCTCATGGAAAGGAACATCACCCAGCCCACCAACGCCGTTGGCAACGAGACAGAGACGGTGGTATTCATTTTGGAAAACAACAAGCTGGCAGGCTTCATCGCACTTGCCGACAAAATACGACCAGACGCCAAAGCCGCTGTCGAAGATTTGAAGAAGCAGGGCATCAAGGTCTTCATGGCGACGGGTGACAACGAGCGGGTGGGCAAGGCGGTGTCGGACGCACTTGGCTTGGACGGCTACTACGCCGAGGTGCTGCCGCACGAAAAGGTGGACGTGGTGAAAAGTCTCCAAAAAAAGGGCGAGTTCGTTGCCATGACGGGCGACGGCGTGAACGATGCCCCGGCGCTGGCACAGGCGGACGTGGGCATTGCCGTCGGCAGTGGCACGGACATCGCCGCCGAGACCGCCGATATCATCCTGACGGAAAGCCGACCTTCCGATGTGTTGGGGCTGGTCAATTTCGGCAAGGCGACCTATCGAAAAATGGTTCAAAACCTGCTCTGGGCAACGGGTTACAATGTGTTCGCCATTCCGCTGGCGGCTGGGGTGCTGTACCCGACTTTCACGTTAAGCCCGGCGCTGGGGGCGGTGCTTATGTCGGTGAGCACGGTGGTGGTGGCGCTGAATGCGCAGTTGTTGAGGCGGGAAATGGGGATGACGTAGGGCTGAGCAGGTTGTTTTGTAGATTTGCTGGGAAAATGCAAACAAGTAAAACCAGCAAGCAATGGAAGATCAGAGATTTAAGTATATCCTTAGCGAATGGAAGAAACAAAGTAGAAACCTTAAACGAAGCTTAGGTAGCAACTATTCTAAAATGCCATCTAAAATCGGGAAAACCACAAAGTCGCTTAAAGAATTTAAGGATAAGATAAGCAAGAAGGCTGGTGGAAAGATAGATTTCATAGATTATGAACAAAGGTTTCTATTTGCTAAGGAATTTGATATTCCGTACACAAGTTTTCAAAAATTTTTAACTGCAGTTCAAGAGATTGAATATGAAAATTCAAATTTGACCAAAGATGAGCAAAAGCAATTTTTTAAAAAAAAGTTGAAAGAAGTCAGAGTTTACATAAAAGAAAAAATGATGTTTGTGAGTCCTTACTTTCTCCCAGAACTGAAGAAAGCATTATGGAATAGTGATGCAGTCAACAATAAGATGCAGCTTTTTACAACTTTCTATTGTTACAAGAAATTGGAAAAATATCTGATTGGAAGAATTGATGAACTTGAAAATAGTAACAACATGACAAAGAATTCACCTTGGAGCAGCGGTTTGTTTTACTTACTTGTTGCAATTGTGATTATTGCAGGGTTGGGAGTCCTTTCGAAAACAGTCCATTGGTCCTTACTGCCGATTATCATCATAGGCGGACTTTTAATCATAGGCTTAATTGGCTTCCTCCAATTGAGGAATGATGAAAAATTGAAAGACGAAACTTTTTTAGAGCTGGTAATTGAAACATACAAAAGACTTCCAATTATTGGCAATCTCTTCAATAAGAAATGAGATAGAAAACCTCAGTTTACGC
>JALOMF010000196.1 GCA_025455635.1 Saprospiraceae bacterium
ACGAGGTGTTTTTCCTGCGCCTTGACTCAGCCGTGCGGGTGGAAGGCGAAGAGGATAAACCTTTTTGGGAGGCTGCCTTCAAAACCGCTGTGCCACAGCATAAAATCAGGATTTTTGCCGAATCGAACTACCCGACTGTTGGCTCCACGGGCAAGTCCAATGTGCTGGATTTTAAGAGCTTTGCCGATAAAGAACTCCTACTTTGTGTGGACGCCGACTATGATTACCTGCTTCAATCGAAGGCCTTTTTGAGCACGCCATACATCTTCCACACCTATGCTTTTTCTATAGAAAACTTCTTTTGCAATCCGGCTGCACTGTGGGCCATTTACCTCGCCGCTGGCGGCAAAGCCGATGAAGCGTTTGATTTTGAAGGTTTTGTGAAGGAATATTCAAGGATAATCCATCCGTTGTTCCTTTTGTCCGTTGTTTCAGAAAAAGAAAATGACGGTGTTTTTGGCTTGAAAAAATGCGGTTCAGCGGTTTGCCCTCCTTTCGATTGGATGGCAGAAATGCCAGTTGAGGATTGGCTTGAAAAAATGGGGCAGCGCATAGAAGCCCAGGTCAGCGAAATACAGCCGAAGCTAAAAAATCCAAACAGCGAAACATGGGAAAAACAACTTTCCGATTTAGGGGCAATGCCAGGAAATACTTGCTGGTTTGTGCGTGGTCACAACTGGATGGCGTTCATGGAACAGTTCGTGGCATTGTCGGTCTTTCGCTCCAACCAAAGCGCCGAGGAAAGGAAAAACCGGATTTCGGAGGATGAATTGACGCTATTCGGCGAAGTAGTCGAAAAGGTAAAGACCCTCTTGCGCAGCCATGCCAGTTATTCGGATGGGCTTTTATTCGAGAAAATACTGGGTGATATTCGCAAACTTGACGTTGAAATTAAAAAAAAATAATCGTGAACGACAAAACCACTACCCACCCCTACCGCACCATAGACCCAGGAAGCGTCCCCCGCCACGACTTCCACCAGTTCATCGTCGGGGCCATCGGGCCACGGCCCATCGCCTTCGTGAGCACGGTGGACGGGGAGGGCAACCCCAACCTTGCCCCCTACAGCTTCTTCAACGCCTTCAGCTCCAACCCGCCGATTTTCGTGTTCAGCTCCAACCGGCGGGCCACGAACAACACGGTGAAGGACACCCTCGCCAACGTGCGGGAAGTGCCGGAGGTGGTCATCAACGCCGTGAACTTCCCCATCGTGCGGCAAATGGCGGTGGCCAGCGCACAGTTCGAAAAGGGCGTGAACGAGTTCGTGAAAAGCGGCCTGACGCCCGTGGCCTCCGACCTCGTGCGGCCGTTTCGGGTAGGGGAGTCGCCCATCAACATGGAGTGCAAGGTGACGGACATCATCACCCTCGGCGACCAGGGCGGGGCCGGGCATTTGATTGTTTGTGAAATGCTCAGGATGCACGTCCGGGAGGAGGTGCTGGACGAAAAAGGCCGCATCATGCCCGACAAACTCGACCTGATGGGCCGCCTCGGCCGGGCGTACTATGTGCGGGCGAGCGGGAGCGCCATCTACACCATTGCGCAAGCGATTGAACAGCCTTGCATCGGCTTCGACAATTTGCCGAAAAGCATCCTCGAAAGCCATGTGTTCAGTGCCAACAACCTCGGCCAACTGGCGGGCCTGTACGCCGTGCCGACCAGGGAGGAGGTGGAGGAATTGCGAAGCAGCGACGAGCGGCTGCAAGGTATTTTGGCTGCGCCAAACCCCTTGGACGAGCTGCACCGCTATGCCAAGGAGTTACTGGAGCAGGACGAGGAGTCGAGGCCGCTGGCAGGAAAGATTGCTTGGGCGGGAGCGTTTTTGGTTTGATGGGATTAATGAGTTTGTTTGGCTAGAATTGTTGGGGCAAGCGGGGCAAGTATCGGTGGCATCCCTTCCGATTTATTTGATGCCGCCAAATGGCCAAGTTGCGCTACTTTTGCTTTTTTACTTTGTACTTCCCGACTTTTAGTGCGGGATTTCGTTGCATTCAATTTTACATAAAATAAATGCCCAACAGAAAGAAAATGCCCCGGATACGGGAGGTGAAAAACCTCGTGGTGCCCCCGCCCGATGTCTGGCACTTGGCCAACGGCATCCCGGTCTATGAAACCAACCTCGGCACGCAGGACATCCTGAAACTGGAACTGGTCTTCTTCGCCGGGCGGCCTTACGAGCGCAAAAAGCTCGCCTCCCGTTGCGCAGCGGCCCTCATGCGTGAGGGCACGAGGCAGCGAACCAGCGCCGAGCTGGCCGAGACGATTGACTACTACGGCGGGTCGCTCTCCATGCCCATCAGCATGGACATGGCGGGTGTGCAGCTGCTGACCCTCACCAAGCACTTTGACAAACTGCTGCCACTCGTGACGGAGATGCTCTCCGGGCCGACCTTCCCGCAGGATGAACTGGACTCCTTCGTGGTCAGGAACAAGCAGCGGCTGCAAGTGGACCTGACCAAGAACGACTTCGTGGCCTACCGGAAGTTCACTGAACAGCTTTACGGCAGTGACCACCCCTACGGCTACAACAGCTACGCCGAGACCTACGAAGCGATTACGCAGGAAGACCTCCTGACGCATTTCAAAGAAAACTACATTAGCGGAAATTGCCTGATTTTCCTCAGCGGCAAGACCAACGCCTCGGTGCGCCGCCTGCTCGATGAGCAGCTTGGACAAGCCATTGCCAAAGGCGAAAGGAGGCAAATAAGCCAGTGGTCGGTGAACGAAGCCCCATTGAAATTGAACGAACTCTTGCCCGACACGGTGCAGAAGGCCGTGCGCATCGGTTGCCACCTCTTCAACCGCCAGCACCCCGACTACAACGGGATGTACGTGCTGAACACCATCCTTGGCGGCTATTTCGGCTCCCGCCTGATGACGAACATCCGGGAGGAGAAGGGCTATACCTACAATATTTACAGCTCGCACGAAACCATGCTGCTGGGCGGCTATTTCTACGTGGGCACAGAGGTCGGCAACGAGTTTGTGGACAAAACGGCACAGGAGATTTATGTGGAAATGGAAAAGCTCCAACAAGACCTCGTGGACGACGACGAGATGGAAATGGTGAAAAACTACCTTTTGGGCACAATGCTCACCAGCCTCGACGGCCCGTTCAGTGTCGCAGAGACGGTGAAAAGCTTGGTGTGCGATGGCTTGGGAATCGCCGATTTCGCCAAACTGGCGCATGACATCAAAAACATCACGGCGGAAGAGGTGCGGGAGCTGGCGAGGAAGTATTTCAACAAGAAAGATATGTGGGAGGTCATCGTTTAATCCCTTTGCCTTGACTTGGCGCCAATGAAAACGGGGCGACTGAATTGCGATTCAGCCGCCCCGTTTCATTTGCCTTATTGGCAAAATCAAGCGCCGAGGTAATGCTTCAACAGCTTGCTGCGGTTGGCGCTGCGGAGCTTGTTGATGGCTTTGTCCTTGATTTGGCGCACCCGCTCACGGGTGAGTCCGAACTTGTCGCCGATGTCTTCCAGCGACATGGGGTGCTCCACGCCGATGCCGAAGTAGAGCTTGATGACGTCCATCTGGCGGTCGGTGAGGGTGCTCAGCGAGCGCTCGATTTCGGTGCGCAGCGACTCGGTGTACTCCAAGTCCTGGTCGGTCTTGGGCGAGTGGATGTTCTCCAGTACGTCGAGCAGGGAGTTGTCCTCGCCGTCCACGAAGGGGGCGTCCATGCTCACGTGGCGGGCAGCCACGCCGAGGGTCGTTTCCACCTCTTCGGTCGGTATTTCGAGCAGGGTGGCCAGCTCCTCGGCGGAGGGTTCCCGCTCGAAGTTCTGCTCCAGCTCGGAGAATGCCTTGTTGATTTTGTTCAAAGAGCCGACCTTGTTCAGTGGCAGGCGCACGATACGGCTCTGCTCGGCCAAGGCTTGGAGGATGCTCTGGCGGATCCACCACACGGCGTAGGAGATGAACTTGAAGCCACGGGTCTCATCAAAGCGCTGTGCGGCCTTGATGAGGCCGAGGTTGCCCTCGTTGATGAGGTCGGAGAGGGAAAGGCCCTGGTTTTGGTACTGCTTGGCCACCGACACCACGAAGCGGAGGTTGGCCTTTGTGAGCTTTTCGAGGGCAGTTTGGTCGCCTTGCTTGATGCGTTTTGCGAGGTCAACCTCTTCTTCTGGGGTGAGCAGGTCCACTTTCCCGATTTCCTGCAAGTATTTTTCAAGAGATTGACTCTCCCGGTTTGTGATAGATTTTGTAATTTTTAGCTGTCTCATTAATCCGCCAAGATTTTGAAAAGGTTTAGTGTTGACTGTTCAGTGTTGTTTCAAAGAATAGCTATGGGAAAAGCGAGTTTGGTGTGGGCGTTCAGAAGTACCCATCTAAGATTATCCGAAATTTCATATTAAACTCCTTGATTTTCAAGATGTTTTGTCGATTTTTTGCTGTTCGGTTGCCGGATGGGAAAAAGCGCTGCAAAAATAACAGAATTGGGTGAGCTTATCAACCAAATACATAAAAGTAAATTTATATCCCTATGTTTTAGATGCAAAAAGGGCTGATTGCTAGGGTTATCCACAGGCTTTTTGGGATTATTTTGCCGAAAAAATCTTTCAAAAACCCGATTTTTGCGCTTATCAACCATGCCTTTCCAAGTTTTTTGATATTATTTTTTTGAAAAATCAATATTTTCCTTTTTACTTGCGGCGTTTCCTGTGAAAAGAGTTGTAAGAAACTCGTTTCTGGTACGCTTTTGTTCATGTTCTGGTAGTTTATAGGCTAAAGCCCCATGCTGCCGATTTCCAATCAACTTTCGCACAATAGCTGAATTTTTTGTCACAATGCGTTGAAAAACAACGACTTGTGGCATGATTCCCGGCCAATTTGCAATCAACCCACATCCAGCTGTATGAAACGACAAAAGATTACACTGGAGTTCATACTCAAAGCATCGCCAACGCTGCTGTACCAGTTTTTCACCTCACCTTCTGAGCTAGTTCGCTGGTTTTGCGACGACATCGAAGTGACTGGAGAGACGCTCTACACCTTCAGTTGGGGCGGCTATCCTGAACCTGCAAGGCTCACCGAGGACATAGAGGAAGAACTCGTGCACTTCGAGTGGCTCGACGAAGACCGGGAAGGCGAGTACCTTGAATTCAAGATTTACCAATCGCCGGTCACCAGCGAGACCATTCTGGAAATCACCGACTTCTGCGACGACGTCGAAGTGCCAGAGCAAAAAGCCCTTTGGGAAGCACAAATAAAAGTGCTGAAAAAGGAGACCGGAAGCGGCAACTAACTCCCGCCGCTCCTCAACAAATGGCCAATACCGACAGCCAGGCGACCTATTTGTTTTTTGCAAAAAAACTGCTTGAATGGCATGATGTCCACCATCGGCCCATGCCTTGGAAGGGCGAACGCAACCCCTACCTTGTCTGGCTTTCCGAAATCATCCTTCAACAAACTAGGGTAGAGCAGGGCCTGCCCTATTTCGAGCGGTTCAAGGCGGCTTACCCTACGGTGGCCGACCTCGCCAATGCGCCCGAAGATGAGGTGATGAAAAACTGGGAGGGCCTCGGCTACTACTCCCGTGCCCGCAACCTCCACGCTACGGCAAAGCACATAGCCTACGTGCTAAATGGCTCGTTTCCAACTACTTACGAAGGCATCCGTTCACTTAAAGGCGTAGGTGACTACACGGCGGCGGCCATTGCCTCCTTCGCTTATGACCTGCCCCACGCCGTGGTGGACGGCAACGTCTATCGGGTGCTTTCCCGCTTTTTTGGCATCGAAACGCCGATTGACACAACGGCTGGGAAGAAGCAGTTCGCTCAATTAGCGCAGCAGCTATTTGAGATTTCGGATTCGCAGCCACCCAATCCGCAATCCGCAATCCCCAATCCGAAATCGAAATACAATCAGGCCATCATGGACTTCGGGGCCACGCACTGCACCCCGGCTGCGCCGAAATGCAAAACCTGCCCAATGTCCGAGCAGTGCGTGGCGTTTTTGGAGAAAAGAACAGGGAGCCTGCCTGTCAAGTCCAAGAAAATGGAGCGGCGCCAGCGTTTTTTCAACTACTTGATTTTCAATCGGCTGAACGAGGTTTTTGTCAAAAAACGCAGCGAGAAGGACATCTGGCAAAACCTCTACGAGTTCCCGCTCATCGAAACGGACAGCTTGCAGGACAGCCACCATTTTTTGACGAAGGACAAAACCTGCCAGGCTTGGCTGGGGGATTCGGACTGGAGGCTGCTGCGCTCCTCGGCTCCGCAACGGCAAGAACTCACGCACCAGCGCATCGTGGCCACGTTCTGGGAACTGGAGGTTAGTGCCGATTTTTTACTTAAAGAAAATGGGTGGATAGCGACAGAAAGGGAAAAACTCGACAATTTTGCTTTTCCAAGAGTCATAGACTTGTACATAAACCAGAAGTTTCTACCTTTAGAACTGTTTTGAGAAACATACATCCTCCGGCGCTAGACGGGGGGTATGAGAAAATTTAACCTAAACAAGACATCGCTATGTTAAACCGAGTCACACTTATTGGCCGCCTCGGCAAAGACCCCGAGGTTCGCAGGCTAGAATCTGGTGCAGCAGTCGCCAAATTTTCGCTGGCAACTTCTGAAACCTACAAAGACAAGGAAGGCAATAAGCAAGAGACAACCGAGTGGCACAACATTATTGTTTGGCGCACACAGGCCGAAATTGCTGAAAAGTACCTCAAAAAGGGTATGCTTGTCTATTTGGAGGGCAAGCTGACCTACCGGGAGTACACGGACAAGGACAACCAGAAAAAATATTTTACGGAAATCGTGGCAAGTGACTTCAGGATGCTGGAGCGCCGTGAAGGCGGCGGCGGCGGCAATTACTTCCCATCGGAAGAGCCAGCTGGTGCAAACCGGGGTTCAGCTACACACGAACCATCCAGCGTAATGGGTGACGTGGGCGAGCCACCTGCTACCGATGACCTGCCGTTTTGAGTTGTCAGTCGGAAACTGTCTGATTGCAAAAGCTGCAAAATAACTGAAACGACGAGCCGTTTTTCACTGTAGAAAACGGCTCGTTTTGATTTTACAAACCATTCAGAATGAGGTTTTTAGCAATATTTTTCCTCGCTGTTTTCATCGCCTCGTGCGAAGACCCCATCCTCACCCCCAAGCCGAGGGCCTACCCCAAGGTCGTGTACCCTGAGAAGGCGTACCAACCCTTCACAGAGGGCTACTGCGGCTTCACCTTCGAGTACCCGAAGTATGCCGTCATTCAACGAGACACCACGTTTTTTGATGAAAAACCGGAGCACCCCTGCTGGTTCAACGTACTCGTCAAGGACTTCGATTGCCGGCTGCACTGTAGCTACGCCCCCATCACCAAGGCCAAGCCCGCCGACAAGCTCAAGACCGATGCCTTCAAAATGACCGATTGGCACAACAAAAAAGCAACCTACATCCAAGAGACGCCCCTGCTCAACAAGGCGCACAACG
>JALOMF010000197.1 GCA_025455635.1 Saprospiraceae bacterium
AGCCGAGATAGAATTTGCGGCTTGTCGGAGATCCTCTTGCTGCTCACTCGAAAGCCAGTTGCGAAGCAAAAAGTAGGCTTTGACGCTACTTTTTACTTCGCAAATCACAATCCAGCTTATTCCTCTCCGAGGAACGGGTAGCGGTAATCGGTCGGCGTGAGGAAGTTTTCCTTGATGGCCCTCGGCGATACCCAGCGCAGCAGGTTCCAGACCGAGCCAGCCTTGTCGTTGGTGCCCGAAGCCCTGGCCCCACCGAATGGCTGCTGCCCGACGACGGCCCCTGTTGGTTTGTCGTTGATGTAGAAGTTCCCGGCGGAGTGGCGCAGCTTTTCAAAAGCCAATTGCGTGGCTTGGCGGTCTTTTGAAAGCACGGCCCCCGTCAGTGCGTATGGCGATGAACTGTCCACAAGCTCCAACGTCTTTTCGTACTGTTTTGGCTCGTACACATATATAGTAAGGACGGGGCCAAAAATCTCTTCGCACATGGTCGTGTACTTTGGGTCTTCGGTCACGATGACGGTCGGTTCGATGAAATAGCCTTCCGACTTGTCGAAGTTTCCGCCAGCGATGATTTCCTCGCCTTTGCTTTTTTTCGCCTCGGCGATGTAGTTGCTGATTTTGTCAAAAGCCTTTTCGTCAATCACCGCATTGATGAAATTGGTAAAATTCTCAGGCGACCCCATTTTCATGTCTGCCAAGTCGGCCAACAGGTATTTTTTCACGTCTTTCCAAATATTCTTTGGAATATAGGCACGGGAGGCAGCCGAGCATTTCTGTCCTTGAAACTCAAATGCACCCCTGCCAAGGGCCACGGCCACTTGTTTCGGGTCGGCGGACGAGTGGGCGATGACGAAGTCCTTTCCCCCTGTTTCGCCCACAATCCTAGGGTAAGATTTGTAGTTGGCGATATTGTTCCCGATGGTTTTCCAGAGCGTCTGGAACACGCCCGTGCTTCCCGTGAAGGGCAGGCCCGCAAAATCGGGGTGCGTGAAGATGACTTCCCCAGCCGTTTTGCCATCCACAAACACCAAGTTGATGACCCCGTCGGGCAGGCCGGCTTCCTCCAAAATTTCCATGATGACCGCTGCGCTGTAAATCTGCGTATCGGCTGGCTTCCAGACCACCGTGTTGCCCATGAGTGCAGGCGCACCCGGCAAGTTTCCGGCAATGGAAGTGAAATTGAACGGCGTGAGCGCAAAGATGAAACCTTCCAAGGCCCGGTATTCCATGCGGTTCCAAGTGCCCGCTGGGCTTTCGGGCTGCTGGTTGTAGATGTCAATCATGAACTGGACGTTGAAGCGCCAGAAATCGCAAAGCTCGGCCACGGCGTCAATTTCAGCTTGGAAGGCATTTTTCGACTGGGCAAGCATCGTGGCGGCGTTCATTTTCGCCCGGTAAGGCCCTGCCAGCAAGTCGGCAGCTTTGAGGAAAATGGCCGCACGGTCTTGCCAAGGCATGTTTTCCCAGTCCTTTTTGGCAGCCAAAGCAGCATCAATGGCTTGGCCGACCATTTTGGCGTCGGCCTTGCCGTGCCAGCCGAGGGTGTGCTTAAGCTCGTGCGGGGGGTGCATGGCGTATTTGCCCTCGCCCATTATCTTCTTGCCGCCGATGGTCATCGGCACTTCGATGGCCTCCGACTTGAGGGTTTGCAGCATGGATTTCAGCGCTGCCTTTTCAGGTGTGCCGGGGCCGTAACTCAGCACGGGTTCGTTCTTGGCAATGGGGACTTTGAAGAATGCGTTTGACATGGTAATTTTATTTGGTAGTGGATTTCAAAATCGGGCGCAAAAGTAATTTGATTTCGCTGGAAACCCTCACAGCCTTCAAACAATTCTGTGCAGCTCCTCCAATTTACTGATTTCAAAACTTGGCTTGTGCGCTGTCATGTTGATGCCGCCCTTGGGGTTGAACCAACAGGTGGCCACCCCGTAGTTATTGCCGCCCTGAATGTCGGAGTTCAGGCTGTCACCCACGACCACAACCTGCGACTTGTCCGGGTGCCCCATTTGCTCGAAAGCGTGGTCAAAAAAGCCATCGTGCGGTTTCGACACCCCGATTTCATCCGACACGACAATCACATCAAAGTATTCCGCCATCTTCGCTTGCGCAATGCGGGGGCGCTGCACCTCCCGCAATCCATTGGTTATCAGGCCCATGCGGTGTTTTTTGCTTCGCAATGCCGCAACCAACGCTTCCGCCCCATCGAGCAGGTACTTGGTTTGCGAAAGCAGGTGGAGGTAGTGCCGGTTCATCTCGATGGGGTCTCTGAACTCCCCGATGGCATCCAAGAACCGCTCGAACCTGATTTTGCGAAGCTCCACTGCCGTGATTTCCTGCCGCTCGAAAGCCAGCCAAACTTCGTGGTTGATGGCTTCGTAGGCTTGAAAATAGGCTTCTTCAGGTGGCAGCTTGAAGTCGGCGAACGTGACCGAAAGTGCATGGCGGGCGCTGCGTTTGAAATCGAAAAGCGTGTCATCGGCGTCGAAGAGAATCCAGGGGTAGCGCATTAGTTCGGGGTATTTTTACGTAAATCATACTGTGCCCCAAGCGACAGGAAATAGGACAATGTCTTTATGTTGGAATTGTTTTTTGAGATGTCCGATAAGCCAATATTGCTTTGCCCCATTATTTCTATGGAAGTTCTATTTGAAATGGGGATGGCAGCTCCAGCAGCGTAAAAAATTTGACTGTTGAATGACCTCGCATCCAAAAAGCCATCAACCGGGAAATTCGTGAGGAAGTCAGTGTAATAAGTACTGGATGAATTCACAGCAAAAGTAAACAGGTGGCCAAGTTGGAAATGAATTAGCTTTTTTTTACCCATCCGCTTATCAATATAAAGCGGAATGGAAAAATAATCCAAATGATGGGACGCACTAACATCGGAAGCACTGGTTCCGTCTTGAAGGGTAAATGTACCTGTAAACTTACCAGCATAATGGTCATACTCAATCCCAGTACCTATGCCCCATGATTTTCCAAGGTGGCGTCTGATATTGGCTGACGCAAAAAAACCAAGCTGGGCCTGATATACATCGTCTTCCAGCAATACAGCGCCACTTGTTTTAAGGTTAGAAACCGTAGGAGCCAATGAAAAGCCAATGGACCAGTTTTGTGAAACTAATAGATTTGAAAAAAGGACAAATGCAGGCAACAACACTAGATTTCTCATGGACCTCATTTTTTAAGTTTTACTTTTCACTGATGAACGTTTCGAGCTTAAATCAGTGATTAATTCGAGGATTTTTTAACGAATAATGTTGATGACCACCGCCTCCGGCACAAACGCCCGCACATCCCCCTGCCCCTTAATCAGCTCTCGCACGATGGTGGAGCTGATATGCGAAAACTCTGGCAGGCTGATGAGAAAGACCGTTTCCAAATCCTTCCCGACGATGTGGTTGAGCTGTGAGATGGTTTTTTCGTAGTCGAAATCGGAGGCATTGCGAAGCCCACGCAGGAGGTAGCGGGCGCCTATCTGGTTGCAAAAATGCGCCGTCAGTCCCTCGAAAAAAGCGATTTCCACCTTGGGTTCTTCAGCGAAAACGGCTTTGAGCCAATCCAGCCTTTGTTCCAAAGAAAAAAGCGTCTGCTTCTGGGAGTTCACGCCCACTGCCACGATTATTTTGTCAAAAAGTGGCAATGCCCGCTTGACCAAGCTGACGTGGCCAACGGTGATGGGGTCGAATGACCCGGGAAAAACGGCTATTTTCATGTGAGATGGTTGATTCGACAGCCTGCGGTCGCCAAATTTTTGATAGTTTGGCAGCGAAAATTAAACAGACTCGCAAATTTATGAAGAAAAAAATCCTTTTAGCAACTGGCGGCGGAGATTGCCCCGGACTAAACGCCGTCATCCGGGCCATCGTAAAAGCAGCCCGCAAACACGGAAAATACGAAGTTTATGGCAGCATCGAAGCCTTCAATGGCGTGCTCAGCCAACCCACACAAATCGTGAAACTGACGCCCAGCAAGGTCGCTGGAATCCACGTGAAAGGTGGCACCATCCTCAAAACAACCAACAAAGGCAACCCGCTCGCCTACCCCGTCCGATTGGCAGATGGCAACTGGACCACGCAGGACATCAGCCAGCAGCTGGTCCACCGCATACAGGCGCTCGGCTTTGATGCCGTGGTGAACATCGGTGGCGACGGCAGCCAGAAAATCTCGCAGGCGCTCTTCGAAAAAGGGCTGAACATCATCGGCGTGCCCAAAACCATTGACAACGACCTCTCGGCTACCGACCTCACTTTTGGCTTTACGACCGCCGTGCAGATTGCCACCGAGAGCCTCGACCGACTGGTGACCACCGCTGAGAGCCACCACCGGGTGATGGTGATGGAGGTCATGGGGCGTGACGCAGGATGGATTGCCCTGCACACGGCGCTGGCGGGCGGCTCCGAAATCTGCCTCATCCCTGAAATTCCCTATGAAATCAATAAAGTGGTGAAGAAAATCAACAAACGCTACGACAAGGGCAAGGGCTTTGTGAACATCGTGGTTGCCGAAGGCGCCAAGCCCAAGGAAGGCGGCGTTGTCGGCGAAAAATCGAAAGACGTGGGCGATGAGCACGTGAAACTGGGCGGCATTGCCAATTATTTGAAAATGCAAATCGAGGAGGCCGGCTGCCAAGCACAGGTGCGCACCACCGTGCTGGGTCACGTGCAGCGGGGCGGCACTCCCGCTGCGTTCGACCGCATCTTGGCTACCGCAATGGGCGTGAAGGCGTTCGACATGATTGTGCAGGGCGATTTTGGGAAGATGGTGACATTCAAGAACAATGAAATCTCCAGCGTCAGCATCGCCGAGGCTGTGAGCAAGTACAATTTCCTGTCGAAAGACCATTACCTCGTCCGCACGGCCAGGTCGCTTGGCATCTCTTTTGGGGATTGATTCATGCTAAACGACTGAAAACGAGCAAACTACACGACCATGAAGCTTCGGGAACTTGGGGACAGGTTCAGGTTTTTTTTCAAAAAACACCGGTTCAAAATCTGGCTGGCAACGCTCATCATGCTGGTTGCTTACTGGTTTTGCCTGCCAGACCCGCTCTACAACGACCCCACCTGCATGGTGCTGGAAGCAAGGGACGGCTCGCTGCTAGGTGCCCGCATCTCGGCGGACGGGCAGTGGCGGTTCCCGCACAATGACTACGTACCCGACAAATTCCAACAGGCCATCATCGAGTTTGAAGACCGTAGGTTTCACCGCCACCCCGGGTTCGACCCATTTGCCTTCGGCAGGGCCATGCGCCAAAACCTGAAAAACAGGAGCGTGGTCAGTGGAGGCAGTACGCTCTCGATGCAGGTAATCCGAATGGCGAGGAAGGGTAAATCGAGGAATATTTTTCAGAAAATCATTGAAATCGTGTTGGCCACCCGCCTCGAACTTAGGTACACCAAGGCCGAAATCATGGCTTTTTATGCTTCCAATGCACCCTTCGGGGGGAACGTGGTGGGGTTGGATGCGGCCTCGTGGCGGTATTTTGGCAAAAGCCCGCAGACGCTCTCTTGGGGCGAGGCGGCTACGCTGGCCGTACTACCCAATAGCCCAGCCCTGATTCACCCCGGGCGCAACCGAAATGCCCTTTTTCAAAAAAGAAACCGGCTGCTAAAACGTTTGTTGGAAAAAGGGGCGATAGACCAGACTAGCTTCCAATTGGCCGTGGACGAGCTGCTGCCAGAAAAACCGCACCCATTGCCCAGGCTGGCGCCCCATTTGCTCGACCGGGCATTTGCTGAAAACTTCAAAAAAGGGGACCAAAAATTCACCAAGATTGCCACAACGATTGACCCGGCACTGCAAGCCCGCCTCAACGAACTTGCCCTTCGGAAAAGCCAGAACCTGAAAAGCAACCAAATCCACAACCTCGCCATCGTCGTGCTGGAGGTGGAATCCGGCAATGTGCTGGCCTACGTCGGAAACGCCCCCAATACTGGCCCTGAAAACGGCGAGGATGTGGACATCATCAAGGCCCCCCGGAGCACGGGCAGCATCCTGAAGCCACTGCTCTACGCCATGATGCTGAACGAGGGCATGATTTTGCCCAAAAGCCTCGTGACCGACATACCCACCCAAATCAGCGGCTACAAGCCCGAAAACTACATGGAGACCTACGACGGCGTAGTGCCTGCCAGCCTTGCCCTCTCCCGCTCGCTCAATGTCCCGTTCATCCGGCTTTTGCAAAATTATTCGGTTGAAAAATTCCATTTCAACCTGAAAAAACTGGGCATGACCACCTTGAACCAGCCGCCCAAGCACTATGGCCTGACCTTGGCGCTGGGTGGGGCCGAGGGCAGCCTTTGGGACTTGACCAGCATCTACGCCAGCATGGCCCGAACCCTTGGCTTTTTTTATAAAAACAGTGGGCAGTACCGCCATGACGGGTTCAGGATGGCCAATTATCAATTGGCGAAAACAACGAAAACCATAGGCCAGCAAACACTGTTGCGGGAGGCGCCCATGCTTTCGGCGGATGCCATTTGGTACACCTTCGAGGCGATGGAGGAGCTGGAGCGGCCTACCAGCCAAGGCGAATGGGAGCGTTTCGAGTCCAGCCGCTCCATCGCCTGGAAAACTGGGACGAGCTTTGGGTTTCGGGACGCTTGGGCCATTGGGCTGTCGCCGAAATACGTGGTAGGCGTCTGGGCGGGCAATGCAGATGGCGAAGGCAGGCCGGGCTTGGTTGGTGTTTATGCGGCTGCACCCATCCTTTTCGATGTGTTCAACATGCTGCCCGCTAGCAACTGGTTTAACCCACCCTACGATGCCATGAAAAAAATGGTCGTGTGCAAGCAGAGCGGTTTCCCTGCCTTGGACTATTGCGAGCGGGACACTGTTTATGCCAATAAAAAAGGCGTGAATGCCCCACCCTGCCCCTTCCACCAATCCATTCACCTGGATGCCAGCAGGCAGTGGCAAGTCAACAGCAGTTGCGAGTCGCCACTCACGATGCAGAACGTGCCTTGGTTTGTGCTTCCGCCCGTTGAGGAGTATTATTTTAAGCTGAAAAACCCGGGCTACCAGCCTTTGCCGCCATTTAGGGAAGACTGTGCCGTGCAGGAAGAAAGGTCGGCCAACCCGATGCAGCTGATTTACCCCAGGAAAGACGCCAAGATTTTTGTCCCGATTGATTTGGATGGCAATATTGGCAGGACGGTGTTCAAAATGGCCCACAGGAACCCAGAAACGGTCGTTTACTGGCATTTGGACAACGTGTACATGGGACAGACCAAGACTTTTCACGAACTGGAACTCAACCCAGCGGCTGGTTTGCACAAAATTACTTTGGTGGATGAGAAAGGGAATAGGTTGGAGCTGGAATTTGAAGTGGCAGCTAAGAATTAGGGAAAAAAAAAACTCCTACATCAAGGGAGGCTTAAGGCTGATGTAGGAGCACTAAACATACTATGAGAAAACTACACAGTGCAAAGG
>JALOMF010000198.1 GCA_025455635.1 Saprospiraceae bacterium
GCATTCCATACGACATGCGTAAATATTATTGATAAAGCACCAAAACCTACGTATCAAATTAGTGAAGATGAAATTGAAGACTTCATAAGTAAAGTACCAGAGATTGGAGAGGAATTGGAAGAGTTTCTTCTAAATTTAAATTACAGGAAATTAGACGAAATAATAGATGAAAATTTATTTCATGAGCTTGCAACAAGTTATTTTAGAGACCTCCTATTTAATAAAAAAGATAACACATCAGATATAGACATTGAAGTATCATTTTTAAGGCATCGAACATTGAATTGGGTTCGTATTTTTATGGGAATAAAAGAATGGCATGAAACGGATACCTCAACTTAATTCTATAGATAATTTGGAATTCATCAGATTAACAACTTTTTCAAATGAACCGTCGCCAAGTCCTCCAAACCTCCGCCGCCCTCGCTGGCAGTTTTTTGTTGCCAAAACCCTTGGCACAACTTTTCAGCGAAGCTGAACTGAACAAGGCCGACTTCGGCCCCAACTTCCTGTGGGGCGTGGCCACGGCCTCCTACCAGATAGAAGGTGCCTGGCAGGAAGACGGCAAGTCGCCAAGCATCTGGGACACATTCGCCCACGGCAAAAAGAACATCAAAACGGGCGAGAACGCCGATGTGAGCTGCGATTTCTACCACCGCTACCCCAGCGACTTGGAGCTGCTCAAAGCCTTGAATTTCAAGGTGTTCCGCTTCTCGCTGGCTTGGCCCCGCTTATTGCCGGACGGCACCGGAAAGCCCAACCAAAAAGGCATTGACTTCTACAACCGGGTCATTGACAAATGCCTCGAACTGGGCTTGGAGCCTTGGCCGACGCTCTACCACTGGGACTTGCCGCAAGTGCTGCAAGACAAGGGCGGCTGGGCCAACCGGGACATCGTGGGCTGGTTCTCCGACTACGCCGACCTAGCCACCCGCTCCTTCGGCGACCGGGTGAAAAACTGGATGGTGCTGAACGAGCCGTTCGCATTTACCACCCTCGGCTACATGCTCGGCTGGCATGCCCCCGGCAAAAAAGGCTTGAAGGACTTCCTGCCCGCCGTGCACCATGCGGCAATGGTACAGGCCGAGGGCGGGCGCATCGTGCGGGCCAACGTGCCGGGAGCCAACGTCGGCACGACCTACTCGACCTCCTTCGTGGAACCGAAAAGCCCAGCCGAAAAGCACGTAAAAGCCGCCAAGCGCATGGACGCCCTGCTCAACCGCCTCTTCATCGAGCCAGTGCTGGGCATGGGCTACCCGACCGATACCCTGCCTTTTTTGAAAAAAATAGAAGAAAAACACGCCAAGCTCGGCGATATGGAGCGCATGAAATTCGATTTCGACTTCATCGGCGTGCAGAACTATTTCCGGGTCATCGGCAAGAAAAGCCTCACCACGCCCGTGCTCTGGGCCAACGAGCACTCCGCCAAGAAACGGGACATCCCCGCCGACCAAATCACGGAGATGGGCTGGGAGGTGACACCCGACGGCATCCGCCAGATTCTGAAACAGTTCGCCGCCTATCCCGGCATCCGAAAAATCATCGTGACGGAGAACGGCGCTGCCTTCCCCGATGTGGTGGAGAATGGCGCCGTGCAGGACAAGTTGCGCCTAAAATTTTACCAAGATTACCTCGCCAAGGTGCTGCAAGCCAAACGGGAGGGTGTGCCCGTGGAGGGCTATTTCTGCTGGAGTTTCCTCGACAATTTCGAGTGGGCAGAGGGCTTCAAGCCCCGCTTCGGGCTGGTCCACGTGGACTACGACACGCAGGTGCGCACGGTGAAGGATAGCGGGAAATGGTTCCAGGCGTTCTTGAAAAGCTGAAGTCCATAATCTAGGCAACAGCTTCTGAACCTTGATGAACACATCTGCCAATGTGCAGGCCCTTTTGAGAGAAGGGGTTATCAAACCCGGTGTTTTGGAACGTCGGGGTTTGATAACCCCTTCTCTCAAAAGGGCCTGCGTAGCAAACTCGAATGCGTTCAACCATTCAAGCAGCTTCCCTTAATCCCGCTTCCGAACCTGTAGCTCTTCCCACGGCGTCGTCCCATCCTTTTCACGGGTAAAAACATGGCGGCGGCTCTCGCCCAGCACGATTTCGGCGGTGGTGTACACGAGGTTTTCGGGGAGCAGGTGCCCGCCCGTGGTCTGCCCCAGGCTGTCGCTGACGCTGAGGTGCAGGTGGCAGCCGTTGACGCTCACCGTGCCCGTGAGGCCCACGATTTCGAAATGGCCGTTGGCCTTGGCGCCGCTGGGCTGGTTGGCGAAGCGGAGGTTGGTCTGCGTGAGGCTGCCCACACAGGTCATCACCCAGCCGGCTTCGATGTTTTCCTGCTTCGCAAACGCCTCGATGCCTGCCCGGAGGTCTTCGCCGGGCTTGAGGCGGAAGGCATGGATTTTCATTTCATCGTGCTGCATGGCGCTTTTCGTGGTGGTGCATTGGAGGCCGAGGAAGGCCAGTAAAATCAGGGAGTATTTCAATGTCAATGATGAATGATAAATGATAAATGCTTGTCCCGACTTGGCGGGAATGAATGCTTGTCCCGATTTGCGGGAATGAATGATGGTTTGACGTTCATTTATTGCTTAAATGTCAACGACGCACCCCTCGTAAATCGTAAATCGCAAATCGTAAATCCACTAGGCAACTTAGCCAAACCATTACTTCAATGGCCGCTTCTTTATCATCCCGCCCTTGGCGTCCTTCACCAAGCCCATGACCATGAAGGCGTCAGGGTCAATCTTGTCCACCTCCGTTTTCAGCTTGGACAGCTCCAAGCGGGTGACGACCGTAAAGACCACATCCATCGGGGTCAGCTCCTCGCCTCGTTTGCCAAAACCGCCCTTGCCGTTGTAGATGGTGACGCCTCGCCCCATCTTCTCGATGATGGCCAAGCGCACTTCATCGCTGAAATTGGAGATGATGGTGACGCCGATGTACTCCTCCACGCCGTCAATGATGAAGTCCACCGTTTTGGAGGCCGAAAGGTAGGTAAGGATGGCATACAGCGCTGTTTCCAAGGATAAAATATAAGCGCCGAAGGCAAAAATCACGAGGTTTAAAACGAGGATGATGTCGCCCACGGTGAGGCTCGTGCGGCGACTGAGCCAGACGGCCAGTACCTCCGTGCCGTCAATGACAGCCCCGCCCCGGATGCTCATGCCGATGCCCATTCCAAGGAAAAACCCGCCAAATACGGCAATCAGCAGCTTGTCGTCGGTGATGGTCGGGAACTGCACGAAATGCACCACGATGGCCAGCAGCGTGATGGCCACGATGCTTTTCACGGCAAAACTGCGGCTGATGGTCCGGGCGCCCAGCAGCAGGAACGGCAGGTTGATGAGCGGCAACAAGATGGCCAGCGAGATGCCCGTCACCACTTCCACCAGCAGGGAAATGCCCGTCACGCCGCCGTCAATGAAGGCGTTGGGCAGCAAGAACCCGCTGAGGCCGAACGCCGCCGATGTGACGCCGATGACGATGAAAAGCACGTCCTTCAACGAGCGGGTGATGTCAAAACGGAGGTTGCGGGAGGCTTGTGCTAGTTGTTGCTGGTTGGGAATGTGGCCGGGGTGCTGCTTCAGGAGCGACCGCTCAACGATGTTGTTGATGATTTGCTGGTAAAATAATGGACTCATTATGCTTGTTGCTGTTGGACAGGGTTGAACTGGGGAAACATGCCGAAGCTACAAGTTGTTTAACCCTTCACCAAATCAAAATCATAGCCTGTTGAATTGCAAAGTTTGACCAGTTTTCACTTCGCAAAAAACGCCTCCACCCATTTTTCCAGCTCCTCGCCGTACAGGTTCTTGGCCAGCACCTTGCCGTTCTCGTCGAGGAGGAAATTGGCGGGGATGCTCGTCATGCGCAGCTCCTTGAACAGCGGCGCATCGTCGCCCTGGAGGTGCGAGGCATGGGGCCAGCGGCCCACGCCGTCCTTTTCGATGGCCGTGGTCCAGGTGCCTTGGCTCGCATCCAGCGCATAACCCACGATTTGGAAGCCCGCCCCGTGGTGCTTTTCCCAAAGCGGCACGAGGTGGTTGCGGTTTTCCTTGCGGCAGGGGGCGCACCACGAGGCCCAGAAATCGAGCAGCGTGAGGCGCTTTCCCAGTTGTTTTTTCCACAAAACCGTATCGCCAGCCAGCATGGGCAGCGGGTAGTCGGGCAGCACGTCGCCGACCAGCACGGGCAGCGACTTGCGGTCGGCCTTGGCCGCCAACTGCGCCACCCACGGGTGCTTGGGCGCTTCCCGTTGCCAGCGTTCGGCCTGCGCCACGATGAACTCCGGGATGCGCTCGTAATCGCCCTCCACGCTCACCCACCGGGCGGCCACCAGGGCGGGCAGCAGCAGTTTTGTCTGCTCCGCAAACTGCATGATGGGCCGCTGGAAATCGTGCAGCGCCTTTTCCGCATCGAGCAGGGCGGCCTCGTCGTGTTCGGCCTCGGTCTTCTTGCCGCCCAGGTGCTGGTCGAAGGCCGCTTGCCGGATGTCCCGCAATTGGAGCAGGGCCGCATTTTCCGCCGAGGGTTTTTCGATGGAAAAGCTACGCTGGAACTGCGCTGCATCGGCTTTTACACTAAGGGCTTCGCCGTTTTTGTACACAAAAGGGAAGTAGTTTGATGTGCTGGGATTGTCGTTTTCGAGTCGGTTGGGGTAATTGGCTTCGGCCTTTTTTTGGATGACCAGTTCGAAGAGCCGTGCCTCCGCAGCGTCCGGCATTTTCTCAAAAGCAAAATGCCCATCCGGGCCAATGGTCGCCGAATCGAGCACGGCCCCGACAAAGCTGGCCGCCACGCCGTCCCAGTTTTTGGGGTCAACGAGGTAAACCGTGGGTTTCCATTCACCCTGTGGGTCGAGTTTTATCTGGCCGGAAAGCGGTGGCGTCTTCGAGCAGCCAGCAAGCAAGGCGAAAAGGAGCAGGAGCATGGAAATCGTGGACTTTTGATACATGATGCAGCGGTAGTTTTGAAAGTGGGGCGGTGCAAAAATCGTTTTAGCTGCCAAAATTGCGGAAGAATCTTGCCGAGAATCTGTGATTTGGGTCACTTCGGTGTACTTGTGCTATTTTACATCAAAAAAAACAAGCACTCGGGCACGCCCGTAGCTGTGTTCATGAGTTTAGATTTTTCGAGGCCCTACCTATGAAAAGGGCATGAAGTTTAACTCCATGCCCTTTTTTTTGTCGTTTGTAAATTTAGGTACTGTTTTAACACAGTTCCTTGGCCGAGCCATTATTATTTCACCACAAACCTTTTCACGGCAAGCGTTTTACCCTCCAACGACACCCGGTAGTAGTACACTCCTGCTGCCCAGTCGGCGATATTGAGCTTGGCCGTAGTGCCAGTGGCCACCGTGCGGTGTGCGGGCTGCCCGAATGCGTTGAAGACCTCGATATTCAGGGGTTTTGCCCCTGTTTGCACGCCCCCAAAGTCCAGCACCAAATAATCGCTGGCAGGGTTGGGTCGGCTGGTCACTTCAAAATCAGAGGCATCGAGGTGGAAGACCGCACTGGTGCCCTCGCCCGCCAACGTCAACTGAAGGTCGTCGAAGTAAAAGCCGTCAAATTCCTGAAACTCATCGCTGCCCATCGTGAAGCGGAAGCTCAATGCTACCGAGTCGGCTTGGCCCAAATATTCCGTAAGGTCAATCTCTTCTTTCACCCATTCCGGCTGCAGCCCATCGTACACGGGCGTGTCGAAGGCGGGGCCAAATTCGGCGGTCTTCGTGTATTTGCCGCAGAGCGGGATGTAGCTGCCGCCGTTCACCGAGAGGGCTACTTGGGCAAAGTCGAACAACTCCTCGATTTCCCATTTTGCCCAAAAGCTGAGGTACGCTGCGGTGGCGTTTTTGACCTTCGCTGGTTCCATCAGTGTCAGGTTGTTGATGGTGCTAGGCAGGTAGGTGCTGGATTTTGAATCGGTGATGCTGCTGGGGGCCGAGTAGAAAGCCTCCGGGGTAGCGTCCCACAGCGTGGTGTTGTCCCACTGCTGCATATCGTCCCCGGCATCGAAGAGGGGCACGTCCACACTTGCGAAAATGCCGCTGACCTCCTGCGTGGTCACGTAGTTCCCGTTGTCCAGCCGGAGTTCCAGAATGTACTCGTCGCCGTATTGCGACAGCGGGTCGAGGCTAAACTGTATGGCATCGTTGATACTTTCCAAGCTGGAGAGGTTAAATGTTTTCGGAGCGCCCACGCTCACCACGTTGCCGCTCACGGGTGCCAGCGACACGGTCAGCGGGCCGGCGGCCATGCCCAGTTTTTTCAGCTCAAAACCCAGCTCGTTGTCAAGTTCCTGCGTGATGGGGTCCCCGGTTGGGGTCAGTTGGCCGTAGTTGTGCAGCAGCCGCAGCGCCTTGATGTTGATGTGAAATGCGTCCTTGTTCAGCCGGTCAATGTCCGCTTGCAGTGGCCAAAAAGCGTAGCCCACCTCCGGCACGAAGGCGAGGATTTTGTTCTTTTCGGTCTGTTCGCCGTACATCCAGTCGCTGGAGCCGCCGTTGACGAGGTAGAGCACATCGCCGGAAGTGCCATTCTCGTAGTTGTTTTCGGCAGTCATGAACTCGCCGAAGGAAATGAAGGCATCGTGGTCGGGGGTATAAACATAATCGTAGTCCCAAGAGTGGAGCAGGTAATTGCCGTGGGTGTGGTAGCTGAACATCATCTGGAAGTCGTGGGCGATGCAAAACTCCCGCACCATCTGCGTTTCAGGCTCCGAGAACGGTGCCGTGCCCCGATAGACCTCGGAGCCGGGATTGCCGGATGAGCCGTTGTCGTTCAGGCCCCATTGGTAGCCATAGTTCCGGTTCAGGTCCACGCCGAAGGTACCGTCGTCGTTGGGACGGCGGTTTTTGCGCCAGAAGCCGCCGCCCTGCGGGTCGGTGGTTTCGTTGTAAACATAGCCGTCGGGGTTCACGCAGGGCACGAAGTAGATTTCGGTATGGTCAACGAGGTATTTCACCTCCGGGTCGGTGTCGTAATTGTCGAGCAGGTACCACATGAAGAAAATCATCTGCGACATGCTGTTCGGTTCCCGTGCGTGGTGCACGGCATTGAAGAAGATTTCCGGCTCGTCCGTTTCGTCGGTGTTGGGGTTGTCCGAGATTTTCACCCAGTACAGCGGGCGGCCCTCGTAGGTGGTGAGCGTCGGGTGCAGCACGTCCTTGGGCTTGAAGAGGCTGGGGTAAAACGTCGCCATGTCGTCCAGAACATCCAGCATTTCCTGGTATTTGTAGTAGCCAGCCATCGTGCCGAAGGTGTAGCTGCCGGGGGTCTGCACATTGGCGTTGGCATCCGCATCACAAGCTGCCGCCGAGCGTTCAAAAGCCGATGCGCCCAAGCTGTTTTGCTCCAGCAGGTAAGCCTTCAGGTCAGGGATGAGCACCTCCGTCCTGAATCCCGCCGCCGTGATGGCCGCCAGCTCCGTTTCCGAAAAGTCTCCAGGCCAAGCTGCGCCAATTGGACCAGCCCGTGCGTGTCGTCGAGCAGGATTTTTACTTTGGAATAACGCTGCTGGGCTGATAGGCCAAAGCTCATCACCAAGAACAGCGTGGTAAGAAGTGTGGTAAGAAGTGTGGTAAGTTTCATTTCAAATTTTTAAACCAGTTCAAAAAAAAGCAAAGTTAATCAATGTGGGCGGTCTGCTGTGGGTGAAGGGGGGAAATGATGGTTGGGAGACAGTTGGGGACACAGCACTAACTGCCTCCACTTTTGACGAATAACGTTACAGTTACCTAACGAAATTAGTTGCTTCGAAAATCTACCCTTCTCATGCCAACGTCACACAATGGCCCAGGTTGAGTCATGCTTGGCCGTGTTAGTCATCTACTTGCCCGTGTTTGTTGTGTACTTGCCCGTGTTT
>JALOMF010000199.1 GCA_025455635.1 Saprospiraceae bacterium
GGGGCAGTCTTCGGTTTTTCAGGAAACGAAATTGAAGTTCGACCCGAAAGATTACGAAGAAAAGCAAGTGACCTACAAAAGCAAGGACGGCACGCCCGTGACCATGTTCTTGGTGCACAAAAAAGGCTTGAAACTGGACGGCAACAACCCTTGCTACCTCTACGCTTATGGTGGTTTCAACGTGAGTTTGACGCCCTCTTTCAGCACATCGAGAATCATGCTGCTGGAAAACGGTGGCGTGTTTGCCATGCCCAACCTGCGTGGCGGCGGCGAGTACGGCGAGGCTTGGCACAAAGACGGCATGCTGATGAAAAAGCAGAACGTGTTCGACGACTTCATTGCCGCTGGCGAATATTTGATTGCGGAGAAATACACCACCAAGGACCGCCTGGGCATCGCCGGTGGCTCCAACGGTGGCCTGCTAGTCGGTGCGGCCATGACCCAGCGCCCCGACCTCTTCGCTGTGGCTCTGCCTGCCGTGGGCGTGATGGACATGCTGCGCTACCACAAATTCACGGTGGGCAAAGGCTGGATTCCTGAATACGGAAGTAGCGAGGAGAGCGCCGAGATGTTCAATTACCTAAAAGGCTACTCGCCGCTGCACAACCTCAAGCCCGGCACCAAGTACCCCGCCACGATGGTTACCACTGGCGACCACGACGACCGGGTAGTTCCTGCGCACTCGTTCAAGTTTGCGGCAGCACTCCAGCAAGCGCACAAGGGCGAAAACCCCGTGCTCATCCGCATCGAAACGGACGCTGGCCACGGCGCTGGCAAGCCAACCTCCAAGGTGATTGACGAGATTGCCGATGTCTATTCGTTTTTCTTTTACAATACAAAGACGCCAGTGAAGTACAAGGTGAAGGGGTAGTCGTGATTCGTGACTGGTGATTGGTGATTTGGGGTAATGCCTAGTCACAAATCACTAATCACCAGTCAAGAAATTTTTATCCATTCTAAATAAGCACCGCATTACCTGTCCGCTTAAACTGATTTTTGATAAAACCATTTAAGTGGATACATTTGCCCGGCGTTGAGCAAACTTGAAAAAGTTGCCGACAATCTTGATTACACAACAAATCGTAGTTGCAGATGAAAAATTGGTTTGTCAGTTTTTTCACTTCTTCCATAGGCCGAAAGCTGTTGATGGCCTTGACCGGGATATTCCTGATTCTCTTTCTGGTTGTACACTTGGTCGGCAACCTCCAGTTGTTGCACAACGACGGTGGTGTTGCCTTCAATGTTTATGCTGATTTCATGGGGAACAACCCCCTGATTCAGTTCGTCTCCAAAGGCAATTTCTTTTTTATCCTGCTACATGCTGTGCTCGGACTCTTCCTTTGGTCAAAAAACAAGTCAGCCCGTGGCAGCGTGGGCTATGCTGTCACAAAAACCAGGGCCACGCAGACCAATCCGACCATGGCAAAATACATGTGGGCTTATGGCATCGTGATATTGGCCTTCCTCATCATTCATTTGGTTCAGTTCTGGGCGATGGCGCATTACGGCGAAATCGGCTACGGCATTGAATTGGTCAATATCGAAGGCAAGGATGTCAGGAACCTCTATGCGGTCGTTGCCGAAACATTTACCAACTTGGGCTTTGTAGTCTTTTATGTGGTAAGCATGTTCGTGATTGCATTGCACCTTTGGCACGGCTTCCAGTCAGCGTTCCAGACATTTGGCTTGAGCCACCCGAAATACACCCCCATCATCAAGTTCGTGGGAGCGGCTTATTCGGTGCTGGTTCCGCTGGGTTATGCAGTGATTCCGATTGTTTTCTTCTTGCGCAATGCGTGATTTTTTGACTTTATCCTTTATCCTTTTTACTTCGTAAAATATGGAACTCAACGGTAACGTACCATCCGGCCCCATCGCCGAGAAATGGACAAAATACAAGAGCAGCATGCCGCTTGTTTCGCCAGACAACAAGCGCCGCCTCGACATCATCGTGGTGGGCAGTGGTTTGGCAGGGGCAGCAGCAGCCTCGTCATTGGGTGAGCTTGGCTACAACGTCAAATGCTTTACCTTCCATGACAGCCCACGTCGGGCACACTCCATCGCTGCACAAGGTGGCATCAATGCCGCCAAGAACTACAAAAACGACGGCGACAGCGTGTACCGCCTGTTTTATGACACCATCAAAGGTGGTGACTATCGTGCCCGGGAGGCCAATGTCCATCGTTTGGCCGAGGTCAGCGTGGACATCATTGACCAATGCGTAGCGCAAGGCGTGCCTTTCGCAAGGGAATACGGCGGGATGCTCGACAACCGTTCCTTCGGAGGAACACAGGTGCAGCGTACGTTTTATGCCCGTGGTCAAACTGGCCAGCAGCTGCTCATCGGTGCTTACCAGTCACTCAGCCGCCAGATTTCATTGGGAAAAGTGACGATGTACAACCGCCACGAAATGCTGGATGTGGTACTGGTGGATGGCAAGGCAAGGGGCATCATTACCCGCAACCTCGTCAATGGCAAACTGGAGCGCCATGCTGCCCACGCCGTGGTGTTGGCCACGGGCGGCTATGGCAACGTGTTTTATCTCAGCACCAATGCCATGATGTGCAACGTGACCGCTGCATGGCGGGCCGTGCGACGGGGTGCGTACATGGCCAATCCTTGCTACACGCAGATTCACCCGACCTGCATCCCGCAATACGGTGACTACCAGAGCAAACTCACGCTGATGTCGGAAAGCTTGCGCAACGATGGCCGGGTTTGGGTGCCCAAGAAAATGGAGGATGCAAAGGCGATACGGGAAGGCAAAAAAAAGGGCGTTGACATCCCGGAAGCCGACCGTGACTACTACTTGGAGCGCCGTTATCCTGCCTTCGGCAACTTGGTGCCTAGGGATATCGCCAGCCGTGCCGCTAAGGTTGTTTGCGACCAAGGTCTCGGGATAGTGCCCACAGGCTTGGGCGTTTACCTTGATTTTGCGGATGCCATTCAAAAATACGGCAAGTCGAAGGCGCACTCCATGAACCTCGAAAACCCAAGTGCCAAACAGGTTTGGGAGTTGGGGCAAAAAGTCGTGGAGGAAAAATACGGCAACCTCTTCGAGATGTACGAGAAAATCACCGGGGAAGACCCTTACACCAACCCGATGAAGATTTACCCTGCCGTTCACTACACGATGGGCGGCCTTTGGGTGGACTACAATTTGCAGACAAACATCCCTGGCCTTTTTGCCTTGGGCGAGTGCAATTTCAGCGACCACGGCGCCAACCGCCTCGGTGCCTCCGCTTTGATGCAAGGTTTGGCAGATGGGTACTTCGTAATCCCCTACACGATTGGTACTTTCTTGGCCAATGAAATCAGGACGCCAAAGTTCGACACCAATTCACAAGCTTTTGTTGATGCTGAAAACGATGTCCGTTCACGGCTCAACGGCTTCATCACCAATGGCGGCAAGCAATCTGCCGAGAGCTTCCACCGCCGTTTGGGCAAAATCATGTGGGAATATTGCGGCATGGCCCGCAATGCTGAAGGGCTGACCAAGGCACGGAAAATGATTCAGGCGCTGAAAGAAGAATTTTACGCCGACCTCTACGTGCCCGGCACAGCCGACGAGTTCAACCCAGAACTGGAAAAAGCGACCCGTGTCGCCGACTTCTTGGAGCTGGGCGAGCTGATGTGCATTGACGCCCTGCAAAGGGAGGAAAGCTGCGGCGGCCACTTCCGGGAAGAGCACCAAACCGAGGAAGGCGAGGCGCTCCGTGATGACGTAGGCATGGCCTACGTGTCAGCGTGGGGCTGGAAAGATACCTCGCTGGAACCTGAACTGAACAAGGAACCGCTTGTTTACGAAAACATCAAAGTAGCAGCGAGGAGCTATAAATAACGGTTGATGAAGTTGATAAGAGTTGATAACCCAAAATCAACCCTTATCAACCCTTATCAACCCTTATCAACCAATATAAGATGAAACTCAACTTAAAAATCTGGCGTCAAAAGAACGCAAAAGATAATGGCCGCTTCGAGAACCACCAAGTGGTGGCCAATGAACACATGTCCTTTTTGGAAATGCTCGACGTGTTGAACGAGACCTTGATTTCTTCGCAAAAAGAACCCGTCGCATTCGAGCACGATTGCAGGGAGGGCATCTGCGGAACTTGTAGCCTCGTCATCAACGGTCAGCCGCACGGCCCACAGAATGGAACGACGACTTGCCAACTGCACATGCGGCACTTCAAGGATGGCGAGACCATCGTCATAGAACCTTACCGTGCCAAGGCTTTCCCCGTGATGAAGGATTTGGTCGTTGACCGTTCAGCCTTTGACCGCATCATCCAAGCGGGTGGCTTCGTATCGGTAGATGCTGGCCAGGCCCAGGACGGCAACGCCGTACCCATCGGGAAAGAAATTGCCTCGAAAGCCTTCGACGCCGCAGCTTGTATCGGTTGCGGTGCTTGCGTGGCAGCTTGCCCCAATGCCTCCGCCATGTTGTTCGTGAGCGCCAAGGTTTCCCACCTCGCCCTTTTGCCGCAAGGCCAAGTGGAAGCCAAAAAACGGGCACAAAACATGGTCCATCAAATGGACGAGGAAGGCTTCGGCATGTGCTCCAATGTAACGGCCTGCGAAGCAGAATGCCCAAAAGGCATTTCCGTTGAAAACATTGCAAGGCTGAACCGGGAGTATATCGGGGCATCCTTTACGGCTAACAAATAAGTGTTACGGGGCGCAGTCCCAGTAAATTATTTAAAAAACAACAAAGCCGGTACTGACAAACAGTGCCGGCTTTGCCATTTCAGCCCCTACCCAGTTTTGTGGGGAAATCTGGCTGTTGGTCATTTGAATTTGATTGTAAAATTGACACCAAGGCTTTTGAGAAATAATTCGTCGCCCTGCCTTACCTTGCCCCAAGTTTTTTTTACACTAAAACGGAAAATACATGAAACAGTCAACTAGAATCCAGCTTTCGGTGATGATGTTCCTCAATTTCTTCATTTGGGGGGGCTGGTTCGTCACAATGGGCACTTATCTGGGACAACAACTCGGGGCATCGGGCACCGAAACCGGGATTGCTTACGGTACGCAGTCATGGGGAGCCATCATTGCTCCTTTTATCATTGGCCTTATCGCCGACCGCTTTTTCGCTGCACAAAAAATCCTTGGGGTACTTCACCTCGTCGGCGCTGCACTGATGTGGTATATTTCCATAGCACCGGGTTTTGGGCAGTTCTTTCCGGCGCTTTTGGTGTATATGATTTGCTACATGCCGACCTTGGCCTTGGTAAACGCCATTTCCTTCCGTCAAATGGGCAACCCTGAAAAGGAGTTTCCGAGCATTCGGGTATTGGGAACGATTGGCTGGATAGTGGCCAACCTCATCATTGGCTGGCTGGCTTGGGAGAAGAACGGCACTTTGGAACTCACTTTCAAAATGACGGCCATTGCGTCTTTGGGTCTTGGAATTTTCTCATTCATGCTGCCCAATACGCCCCCACCAAAAGCGGGTCAAACTGTGTCAATTGGGGATATCGTCGGCCTCGATGCGCTTTCCATGCTGAAAAGCCCGTCCTATCTCGTGTTTTTCCTTGCTTCGGTAGCCATCTGCATCCCACTGGCATTCTACTATTCCTTCGCAAACCCGTTTTTGAACGAACTTGGCGTTGAGGCGGCAGCCTCTAAGCAAAGCCTTGGGCAAGTTTCGGAAGTCCTGTTCATGCTACTGATGCCAGTGATTTTCGTTCGTTGGGGCGTGAAGAAAATGCTGCTGGTGGGCATGGGTGCGTGGATTTTGCGCTACATCCTTTTCGCCTACGGCGACAATGATTCAGGCTATTGGATGTTGCTATTGGGCATCCTATTGCACGGCATTTGCTACGATTTCTTCTTCGTAACCGGCCAGATTTACACCGACAAATTCGCTGGCGAGAAGTACAAAAGTGCCGCCCAGGGCCTTATCACCTTGGCAACTTACGGCATCGGCATGTTGATTGGCTACTCCATATCTGGCGTAGTGGCCGACATGTACAAAACAGGCGAAAACGCCCACAATTGGTTCAATATCTGGATGGTGCCAGCGGGCATCGCAGCTGCCGTATTGTTGGTTTTCGCCTTCATGTTCAAGGACAATAAATCGAATGGCTAAAATTTTCTTGAAGCCCAAAAAAGACGAAGCAGTACGCAGGTTCCACCCTTGGATTTTCTCAGGTGCCATCCTGCGCACAGAAGGGGAAATTGCCGATGGCGACACCGTGGAAGTGTTTGGCCCGAAAGGCGACTACCTTGCCACAGGCCATTTTTCGGCAGGTGCGAGTATCTCCGTCCGCATTTTTTCTTTTGAAAAAACGGATGGTGGGCTTGATTTCTGGATAGGCAAATTGGGCAATGCCTTTGCCTACCGCCGTGCGATTGGGCTGCTCAACAACGAAAAGACCAATTGCTTCCGCCTTATCCATGCTGAAGGCGACGGCTTGCCGGGGCTAATCGTGGATGTTTATGGTGAAACGGCGGTGCTTCAGTGCCATTCCGTGGGCATGCACCGACAGCGGCAGCATATCTCAGCGGCCATACTCGAAACGAGCGGTGGTGTCGTGGTCAATGTTTTTGACAAAAGCAAGGAAACCCTGCCACCCAACTATGCCTCGACGGTCACCAACGAGTACCTACATGGCCATTCCAATGCGCAAGTGGTGCTCGAAAACGGCCATTCCTTTTTCGTTGATTGGGAAATTGGTCAAAAAACAGGCTTCTTCCTCGACCAGCGTGACAACCGCCAACTCTTGGGCCGCTATGTCGTAGGCAAATCGGTTCTGAACAGTTTTTGCTATTCTGGTGGCTTTTCGGTCTATGCCTTGGCGGCAGGCGCCAAGTTGGTGCACTCGGTGGACGTTTCACAAAAAGCCATTGACTGGACGGCCAAGAACCTTGAAATCAATGGTTTTGACCCGGCCACACACGCTTGCATCGCTGAGGATGTGCTGAAATACCTTCAACATTGCCCGGTTTATGATGTGATGGTGGTTGACCCGCCCGCATTTGCCAAGAACATCAGCAAACGGCACAATGCCGTGCAGGGCTACAAGCGTTTGAACATAGCAGCCATCAAAAAAGTATCGCCGGGTGGTATTTTGCTCACTTTTTCCTGCTCACAAGTGGTGGACCGGGAGCTTTTTTACCACACCGTCACCGCTGCGGCCATCGAGGCAGGTAGGCAGGTCAGGGTGATGCACCACCTGTCGCAGCCGCCCGACCACCCGGTTAGCCTGTTCCACCCGGAGGGTTCGTACTTGAAGGGGCTGGTGCTGTACGTGGAGTAAGGGAATTGGGGGAATTAGTTGAATTGGGGGAATTGGTTAAATTGGTAGGCACTTACCAATTTAACCAGTTTAACCAATTCCCCAAAAGAAACGGCCTCGCCAAACGAATTGACAAGGCCGTATGCAAATGGGAGTAATGTTGTTAAATCGGTCAGAGAATCAG
>JALOMF010000200.1 GCA_025455635.1 Saprospiraceae bacterium
TTCCAGCACGTCGGTGCTTTGTATTTGCTTTAGGTGGCGCTGTTTTTCGGTAAAGATGCGGGTGAACAGCACTAGCGTTTCCCGGCAAACAAAGGCATCGGTAGTCGTGTACTTGAAACGCAGTTGGTCGCTCTTGCCCTCCCGGGTCACGGCGAGGGTTTGCAAGGTTTCGATACCAAAATACGGGTGCTTGCTGTACAGCAGTTTCTGTAGGTCGTTTTCTTGGCGCTCCAAGCGCAGCTGTTGGATTTTTTGGAAGGTGGCAGCCGAGTCGCCTGGCACCAAAATGAGCTTGCGTGCTGCTTGGAACTCTGGCTTTTGCAGCTCCTGCCAGCCCTCTTCCCCAATGATTTCAGGTTGCGGAGCATCTAGGATGGCGTATTTCGCCAACAGGCGCATGGCCAATTCTTCAATGGTGTGGTAAGAAGTGGCGAGGCTGACGAGGTTCTCCATCTCGTTGTTCGTATAAGAGAAGTCAATCTTCGTCTCTGCCGATTCGAGGTTGTAGCCCGATACTAGGCCCGTGTTTACAAGGGTGCTGGAAGCGAATTCTTTTGGTGTGTCACGCGTCGAGTGGAATACCATGCCTGCCATAGTGATGCCCATCAGCATCATCAGCTTGAATTGTCGGATTGCAATCCTGATAAATTCGAGTAAGGTCATTTGCGTAAAATTATGAAGATACTGAACGGGGGTAGCGAAACGCAGTACAAATTTGCCCGGCCGCGCAAACACGGGACAGCTGATTTCGTGTTTTGGTAAAAACGCTTCGGTAATTGGGAAAGGATAGGGGAGGATGGTGGTTGTTTAAGCTTGCCAATCTATACCGTTTGCGTTGGTTCGTTCTTCCACTGTCTAAATCCCCACCAACTCACGAAGTTGACGGTATGATTTCTGCGCCTCGATACGGCTGTATTCCAAAGTTTTTTCGGCGCTTATTTTCTTTGATAATTCGACGCTGTAGGTCTCCAATTTCATCGTGCCCTCCCGGAAGTAAGTGTCCGCTACTTCAAAAGCCAGCCGCTGCGACTCCAGGGACTGCGCCTCTAAAGTAAGGAGGCGCAGTGCTGCTTGCAAATGGTCATACTGCGATATGACCTCTTCTCGAATTTTGTCTTCCAGTATCAAGCGGTCGGCCTGGGCACGTTCCCATTCCAATCGGGCTATGTTGTTCTTGTCGCCACGGGTGAGCACGTCGCCGAGCGAGATGCGCACGGCCAGACCCGCATTATAAACAGCGCTTTGCCGGTTCAGGGTGATGTACTCTGCGCTTGTAGTGGTCTGCTGGTAATCGAGTACACTATTCGTGCCAACGTTGGTGGCTGCGCCAACCGATACGAGGTTCATCCACTGTTTTTTCTCCAGCTTCCACTCTTGTTGCTGTATCTCAATCCACACGTCCTGCGAGCGAAGTATGGGCGAATTTTCAAGGGCGATTTTTATCAAACTGTCCAATGGCGGCAGTTGGTAGTTGTCGGTTTCGTTTTGGGTAAATGCGGTCGTCGCTGCCAGCAGCAGGGCGATGGTCAGCAGCCGTTTTGGGCTGGAGGCGGGCGCCTTGGCTACGTTCATTTTTTTCATAAAAATGGATTTGAAAGGGATGATGCTCCAGTTGGGCCACAGGCCCGTTTTTTTCATAAATGGCTTCTCCAGCACGAGGTAAAACACCGCCGAAGAGGCCAGCACCAGCGGCAAGCCGATGGCCAGTTGCAGCAGCAGGTTGGGCAAGTAGTGGCTGGTCAGCGCCAGGCTTTTGGTGAAAACCATTTGCAGTTCGAGCAGTGGAAGGTGCGTCAGGTAAATCGTGTAGCACATGCCACCGATGACGGCAACCCACTGGTTGCGAAGCAGTTGCGAAAAATACCTGCCATTGAAAGCCGCCGTGAAGACCACCATCAGCGCCCCGCCAAAGGCCAGGCTCTTGGCAAATTCCTCCGCCCAGGTGTAGGCCATCGTGAGCAGGGCGGGCACCACGGCCCAGTCCCAGGCCGTGTTCGCCGAAGGCGATTTTTGCCAGCGGGTCAGGTAGCAGTCCGCCAGCCAGATGCCCACGAGGAAGTGCTGCATTTGCCCCAAGAGCGTGGGCTTGAGCGGCGAGTGTTGCCAGCCCAGCGCATGTTGCAGTGCCACGTAGCCGAAGATGCTGACCAGCAGTACCCACTGCCGGGTTCGGGCGTTTTTTATGGAAAAAAACAGGCCGACGAGCCACGGTGCGATGAGGTAGAATTGTATTTCGATTTCCAGCGACCAAGCCACCGGGTTGATGACCGAATACTCGCCGTAGATGAAATTGTGGAGGTAAAAACAACTCGCCAACCAGTGCGGGAACAGGTCGCCCACCGTCCATGCGCCCTGCACGAGCAGCACGAGGGCAAATACCGTCATCCACACCAAGTACGGCGGCTCGATGCGGGTAAAGCGGCGAACGAAATAGTGTTTCAGTGTGGGGGATTTGGCCCCTTCCAAATGGTGGCGGGCAAAAGGCAGGCTCAACATGAAGCCGCTGATGGCGAAAAACAGGAAGACCCCAATGGTGCCCCTGCTGGCAAGGAAGGCGAGTTGGTCTTGTTCGATGGGCGTAGAAAAGCTAACGGTTGAGTGCTCGATGAGCCGCTCACTCATGTGCTGCACCAGCACCGGGAGTATGGCCAGGAACCTAAGCCCGTCCACCAGCGGGAGGTATTGCCCGCCGGCGGTATCTCTTTTTAGTAAATTTGGAAGTTGTTTGAAAAATAGCATCGTCGTTGATTTTAAAAGAACGATGCAAAAATGCGGGCAGCGCTGCCCGCCCGGTGGGTGCTTTCGTTTTTTGGCGGGAATGCTTCGGGAAATGAACCCCGCAGCTATTTCAGTCGGAAAAATTGGGGTTTATCGAAGCTCCAATCGTTCGATGCGGTCGCCGATGGTGAAGGCCCGCATCTCTGCTTCCAGTTGTGCGAAGCCTGCCCGGTCGGCCTGCCGCACGATTTGGCCTTTTTTGAGCAGGTAAATCACGTCGCAAGTGTCGTTCAGGGTGGAGAAGATATGGGACGAAATCAGGACGGTCTTGCCCAGCGAGCGCAGTTTCTGGATGATGCCCGTGATGACCATGTTGCTTTGGATGTCCACGCCGTTGAACGGCTCGTCGAGGATGAAGACCTCGTTGGGGAGCAGTAGGATGGCCGTGAGCGCCAGTTTTTTCTTCATGCCGGTGGAGTAGGTGGCGGCGTACTGGTGGAGCGGCAGGTCGAAGATGTTCTTGGCGTCGAAGTCCTGCTGGGGCAGTTGGCGGGCGTTGCAGAGGAGCTGGAGGTACTCCCGGCCCGTGATTTTCGAGAAAAAATAGGGGTCGGTCGGCAAAAAGCCGAGCTGGTCTTTCAGGGGCTGGTGTGGGCTGTTGATGCTGCCCTCGTAAGCCTCCAGCCCGGCGATGCACTTGAAGAGGGTGGTCTTGCCAGCGCCATTTTCACCCACGATGCCGTGAACCTTTCCTGCTTTCAGCGTGAGCTTGATGCCGTCCAGCACTTTGTGGGCGGCGTAGGATTTTGACAGGTTTTGAAGTTCAATCATGCCAGTATTTGTTGGAGTTTTCGGATGGATTGCCTGTAAAACATCGGGATGGCCAGCAGCAGCAGTGGCGGCATTGCGAAGCAGACTGCCAAGATGATGCCCTGCGGCAGGCTGATTGGGTGGGGGAATGCGGCGTATTTCGCAAGCACGAACATGCTCAAGTAAATATACCCCAAGCCTTGTAGGGCCAATATTATCGCCGCTTTATCCGGTTGGAAAATGCAAAGCGCCACCGCTATTGGCAGCGTCAATAGCGAGGCATAAATCAGCGCTATTTTTATTTTATGGCGTAAAAAAGGCTTCGGTTTCAGTCGGTGAACCCAGGCATAATATTCGGCTTCTACTTCCGAATAATAGGATAGGCAGACAACGAAGACCAAGAGCAAGGAGAAAATGCCGAGGTTGAAATTGGCAACCCCAATGCCGATTGCCGCCAGGATATAAGCGGCTAGGTGCAAAATAAACGTCTTTCGGAAACCCACCGTGAACTCATGCGGCCATTTAAAAAACGGGGTAGGTATGGTGAATCCGCCTGAAAAACCAAAATTGACCATTGCCAGCGAAATACCAGCAACTGCAAGTGCTCCCGCCGCCAGATAGCAGTGGTTGAAAACCAAAAAAGCGATAAACGGCAATGAAATGGCCATGTTTTCCGCCAGCCTGATTTTTGGATAATCGTGTTGATTGAAACAGGTTTTCAGGAAATCATTCCGGTTCCGTTCGCTCAGGTTCAGCAGGGCGGAAATGGCCATTAAAACATAGATATACTGCGCAAAGCCCGTTTTGTAAAACAGGAAAAAAGACAGGCCAATAAACGCCAATATGCCTAATATTTGGCCAATAACCGGGTGCAGCCCAAATTCGTTGATATGGCGGGATATAAGCGTGTGCTGGAGCTTGAAATATTGCAGCATGTTTGTTTAATTGCCAGCTGCATTATTGGCTTTATATTCCACCAACTCAATACGCCGAATGAGCGGGTTACAAGTGCCAGTTTTGATTTTATCCTCGACCAGCTTGTACACCTTCCCCACGGACAAGCCAGACGATTCCCAGCTTTGGGGCGTAATGCTGGCATTGTTCAGCACCTGGTAGCTGAAGGTGTCGGTTGAGCCCTCCATGCGCACCTCAAAAAGTGCGTCCATCATGATGCTGTCGATTCGTATCACCTTGGCGGGATGGTAGGTACTGGTGTAGCTGCAAGGGCCGCCAACGATTCGTTCTGGCTGGGCAGTGTGGCAAGAAATAAACAGCAATAATGGTAGCGTAAAAATGAGTTTCATATCAATTAGTAAATGGATTTATAACGCTTAACTGGCCTTCCACCAACAAGTTGTTTTGTAAATCTTCGGAATAAAGTATTGTACACCCAGACTGTAAGGCTGTGGTGATGATTAAACTGTCAAACCAACTTGTTTTATATTTGGCTTTCAATTTAAGCGCTTGAAAAGTTATTTGTTCATTTAAAGCAATTAATTCGACTTGGTCAGCCAAAGCTTCAAGACGGTTAAGCACTTCGGCTTCCGTTTGTCCATATTTTTTCATCAAAACATTGGCAAGTTCATTCAATACTTGCGCAGAAATGGCAATCTCCCCATTTAGCAAAAGCAAGGTTTGAAGTTTGGTTTTTTTGGCAATATCATTGGGGGCTTGGCTGTCTGTATTCAAGTAAACCCAAAGGTTGGTGTCCCAAAATGATTTATCTTTCGTTGCGCTCATCTCTGGAGGGTATTTCAACTTTCGTTACAGGAATTGAATGTTCACGCAGGTAGCTCAAATATGCTTTTCGCTTTTCGCTAATCGCATTGTCAGCGGGCAACTCCCCTTTAACCTGTATTACTGCATTGGTCTTTTTTAAGGCTTCCAAAAATGGCTGAAGCCAACGATAATCATTTTGGGTATTGATTTGGATGGTAATGACCATGACTTTTATTTTTTTTACAAAGATATGCCTTGAATTATGTCTGGCAAACTGGTTCTGACAAGAATGAATCAATACGCCGGCACATAAACCTCAAAAGTATAAACAATCTCCAATTCGCCGTCTGCCTTCACGGGCGTTTCCCAAATCGCCCTTGCCTGCCGGTTGCGGGGCACATCGGGGTGGATGACCTCCTCCTTCTTCCAGTCCACGCTCGATTTTTTCAGGCTGCCCACGATGTTTCGCTGGATGCGGAGGTCGAGCTGCTTGTCCTTGAAGTTCTTCACCTTGATTTTGCCCTCTACCTGCACAAGGTCGTAGCGGGTGCCATGCCAAGTCCACGCCGCTTGTTCCCTGCTGATTTCCCGTTCGGCCTGCTCCACTTTTACTTCCACGGCCTCGGTCAGCTTCACGTAGGTATTGCCGCCAGCGGGCGTGTAGGTAAGCAGGTCTTGGCTGATGGGTCGGCGCTCGCCTTGGGCATTGAGTATGAGCACGGAGGCTGTCGTCCAAGGCTGATTGGTCTTGTTGGCAAGCCGCAGCGTGTGGAATACCTTGTTGGATTGTGGGGTGAAAAGAAACTCCTGCTCCCACTGTTGGCGGTTGCCATCGTTGCCCGGCAGCTGACACTCGTAGATGTGTTTCACCTCCACGTTTTCCTTGAAAATCGGTTGCATGGAGCGTCCGCCCTTGGGCAGCGAGAAGTTTTTGAGGGTGTAAAAAAACAGGTCTTCGTTGTGGCTGCCTTCGATTTCTTCCTGCTCCGATAAATCTCCACCGACCCGAATGCCATCAATGTAATAATTGGTTGCCTGCGCCCTTAGCGAATTTGAAAATGTGTTCAAGTCATTGCGGCTTCCCCTAATGCTGACGAGCGATGGCGCCACAAGGCTCAGATAATCAACGAGATACGATAGGCGATTGGCGTGGGCGAAGTTCGGAACGCCCACCACGAGGTTCAAATTTGTGTTCACGATGTCCTCGGCGTCGTTGGCGATTTCGGCTTGCAGGCTGAGTGTTCCGGCATTGTCGCCCGTCAGTTCCAGCAGGTACTCCGGTGCCCAGTTGAGGCCGTTGGCGAGGTACATCATGTCGAAGGGCTGCTCGGCTTTTTTGTTGCTGAACGAGAGTTCAATCAAATTGCGGGGCGTCACCTTGGGCAGGCTCACGTCGAGCGAGGGTTTTTCCAAAAAGCTGATATAGCGGATTTGCCCGGCTGGTATGGTCGTCCAAATACCTTCCTTCGATTGCAGGGTGACGAGGCTTTCGGGGCCGAAAAGCGGCTCACCCTTGGCATCCTTGTAAGCTGGGCCTACACTGACGATTTTGCCTGTCACTGTGTTCTTGTCGTCCACGAAGCCGTTGGCCGTTTTGCCGATGTTATTGCGCAGCAAATCCCAAACCGCCACGGCGGCCTCGGTTTTTTGCTCCCGCAAAGTATCGGGATAGCTGGCCACACGGCTCAGGCTGCCGTCCGGGGAATTGAACCAGAGCGTGCCGTAAAGCGCCTGCGGGGCAGGGTCGGGGAGGAGGTATTTGCCGTTGGTGGGTTTCAGTGTGCCGTTTTTCAGGTAAAAAGCCTGGCCGTTTTTGAAAACGGAAATGCTCTGGGTGGTGAGGGGTTGGCTTTGTGCAAAAATATTTGCGAAGCAAACTCATTCATGAGATATTGCTTGTAATTTGGTGGTTGGTACATTCAAGTGTGAGCACTCTTTATCTTTTCAGTTGGAATGGATTGATTGTAATTTCTCTTAATGTCAAACTTGCAAATGGGGCAAGTTCTGCCTCGGGTCAACAACCACTTATCGATGCATTCAGTATGGAAGAAGTGTAAGCAAGGCATGGTTCTCACCGAAAGCGTATTGATGAATGCTCGGCAACTTGAAAAACTCGGTCTAAACTCCACATGCATCCCAACGGCGATCCAAGTGATTCAGCGCGTGGTGGCTCACCA
>JALOMF010000201.1 GCA_025455635.1 Saprospiraceae bacterium
TCGCTTCCAGGCGTTCGGCTTCGACTAGCCCGCTTTTGCGAACGAGTTCGAGCAACTCCGGAGTGGTGGCGGGGGCAGGCATGATCGAAAATCCGGATGATACCCTGCGGTGCAGCGAAGTGGGCCGTGACCCTGTGGAAAGGACTATTTCGACGGTGTACTATGCCTTGGTGAACATCAATTCGCACAGCAACCACCTCATCAAGCAGTTTTCGGCCAAGTGGTTCAATGTCTCTGATGCCCCAAAATTGATTTTTGACCACGACCAAATGGTGCAGCATGCCCTGATGCGCCTCCGCCTCCGAACCACTACCGAACCGATTGGCTTCGACCTCTTGCCCGAAAAGTTCACCATGCGCCAGTTGCAAAAACTCTACGAAGCCATCTGGGATACCAAACTTGACAAGCGCAATTTCATCAATAAAATCAACTCCCTCGACATTCTCGACAAGCTGGACGAGAAGGACATGACCACCTCCCGCAAAGGCTCTTTCCTCTACAGGTTCGATGCTGGTAAATCAAAAAACCTGGACGAAAAAACATTTTTGCTCAAGTTTCAATAAAGCAAGGGAAAGCCATGATTTAAAACAGGCCCTGTGCCTCCAACTCAGTTGGCTTGCAGCACGTACTCCTCGAAGCTCCTGGCCTGCCCGTTCCCAACCGCTTTTCCATCGAAAGCATCAATCGCCTGCTGGTTGCTCATGAAGAAGCAGTCCTTGCCGATGGCCTCGGTCAGCCCCCAGCGGTTCAGCGTGTCCCTCACCGGGCCGATGACGCTCGTGAAATGCACCTTTACCTCCATTTTGCGAAGCTCGTCCACCCATTCGCTGAGGGCGTGGATGGCGCTGCTGTCCAAGTGGCTGATGCTGTCGGCGTTCAGCACCACGAGGCGCAGGGCCTTGCCCTTGCGGGAAACCAGTTCGCCCATTTTCTCCTTGAAATAACTGATATTGGAAAAATAGAGCGGCCCATCGAAGCGCACCACGAGCACGTCGGGCCGCTGCTCCAGGTTCTCGAAACGCTGGATATTGCGGTAAAAATTGGAGCCTTGCACCCGGCCCAGCACGGCCACGTGCGGCCTTGTCGAGCGGTAAATCACCATGCCCAGCGACAGCACCACGCCAGCGCCGATGCCCGTCTCGATGCCCAGCGACAGGGTGATGAGGAAGGTGGCGGCCAGCATCCAGAAGTCGGAGCGGTCGTTGTGCCAGAGGTGCTTCGCTTCTTTCACGTCAATCAGGCCAGCCACGGCCACGAGTATGACAGCCGCCAGCACGGCATTGGGCAGGTTGTGGAAGAGCGGCGTCAGGAACAGCAGCGTGAGCACGATGAGCACGGCGCTGATGATGCTCGCCAGCCCCGTTTTTGCACCAGCTTGGTCATTCACCGCCGTGCGGCTGAAGCCGCCCGTGACGGGCATTCCTTGGAAAAACGCTGCCCCAAAATTGGCGAGGCCAAGCCCGATGAGTTCTTGGTTGGCGTCCACTTGGTAGTCCTTGTGCTTGCTTTGGATGGCTTTTGCTACCGCAAAGCTTTCCATGAACCCAACCAGCGAGATGGTCAGGGCAGCGGACAGCAGCGACTGCCAAGCGCCCATGTCGAACGAGGGCATGGACAAGCCCGGCAGGCCGGACGGCACTTTGCCCACGATTTTTATACCTTGTGCCTCCAGCCCGAACAGCGTCACGGCGAGTATGCCAAGCACCACGGCCACCAGTGCGCCGGGCAGCGCCTTGTGGATTTTCTTGGAAAGTTTTATGATGAAAATGGCGGCGATGCCGATGCCGAGCGCCAGCAAATTGGTTTCACCGATTTGTTCCGCTGCCGCAATGACGATTTCGTGGGCATGCTCGCTGTTCGGTATCTTGATGCCCAGGAGGTGCTTCAACTGGCTCAGGCCAATGATGATGGCCGCCGCCGAGGTGAAGCCGCTGATGACGGGGTGGGAGAGGAAATTGACCAAAAAACCAAGCCTGAACACGCCCATCAGGAACTGCACCACGCCCACCATAAATGCAAGCGTGAGTGCCAGCAGCAGGTAGGCTTCGGGGGTCGCTGGTTGCAGTGCCCCGATGCCCGATGCCGTGAGCAGCGCCACCATTGCCACAGGCCCTACCGCCAGCTGCCTCGACGTGCCGAAAATGGCGTACAGCACCAGTGGAACCGTGACGGCATAGAGGCCATGTATCGGCTCCAGCCCGGCCAGCATGGCGTAGGCCATGCCCTGCGGAATCAGCATCACGCCCACCGTCAGGCCCGCCGAAAGGTCGCCGGAGAGCCATTCTTTTTTGTAGTTATTGAGCCAATCGAAGGCCGGGATGTATTGCTTGATTTTCATCGTTGAAAGTGGTTCAGTGGACAAGTTCCGCCAATTCTATAAATAATGGCACAAAATAACGAGGCTGCTCAAGGTTTGTCATTGATGGTTTGGAAACCGGGACGGCCAAGGAAGCCAATTGGCTTAGGCTGCCACGGATGCTTTTTTGTATTGGTTGATGGCGCTGGCCACTTCCTGCCAAGGCCCGCCGTTCACGGCCTGCACGCCTGCAGCCCTGAGCTGTTGGGCAGCGATTCCGCTTCGGCTGCCAGACCTGCAGCAGGTGATGACCGCCTTTTTCTGGTTCACGATTTTGGGCAAATGGCGGTCAAGTTCTTGCAGCGGCACGTTCTGCGAACCGGGCGCATGGCCTGATTTGAACTCCTCCCTCGTGCGCACGTCGAGCACGAGGGCACCTTGGGCCAGCATTTCGGGCAGCTTGTTGGACTCCCCGCCGCCGAACAGTTTTTTCAAAAAACTAAGCATGATTCTGAAGGTGATTGGTGTGATAAATTAAGCAGCAACGTGCTTTGCCTCCGCTTGGTAGTGGAGCACGTCGCCAAGGCCGCCGCCGTTGTACACTTCTTGGATGCCCTTGGCTTGAAGCAGCAGCTTGGCGTGTTCGCTGCGGTTGCCGCTGCGGCAGTACACGACGATTGGTGCGCTCATTGCCTTGAATTTTTCGATGCTGAAAAGCACGTCGTTGAGCGGGATATTGATGGCACCAGCCGCATGGCCAGCTGCAAACTCGTAAGGCTCCCGCACATCCACCAAGGTGGCGTTAGGGTTGTAGATGATTTTTGAAAAGTCCATTCGTTTAATGATTTTGATTGATGGTGCAAAGATGCGCCCACGAATTGCCTACATTCTGTAACCCTCATCACAGTTGGATTAAATGGGTGCCAAAAAAACGGCTGGCCAATTACAGCCTTAAATCGCATGACTTTACACAAAAAGGTATTGGCGAAGAGCCGGGAACCCTTCCAAGTTGATGGAGCATTTTTGAAAATAAGTGCTTGCAACGATACTTAATCGCTAAAATCAAACAGAATTCTGCCAAAAAAAAAGACCTTTCGGCGAGTTTATGGACGATGAAAAAACCACGATAAAATGGACAATCTATTCGATGTTTCCGGCAAAGTAGCCGTTGTCACGGGCGGCTCCGGCATTCTTTGCGGCGCAATGGCCAAGGCACTGGCGGCCCGTGGCGCCAAGGTGGGCATCTTGGGCCGAACCCCTGAGAAGAATGCCAAAATGGTCGCCGAAATCGAAGCGGCGGGCGGCGAGGCACTCGGCTTGGTCGCCGATGTGCTGGACGAAAACGCCTTGGAAGCTGCTGCGCAAAAACTGCTCGACACCTGGGGCCGGCTGGACATCCTCATCAACGGGGCAGGGGGCAATATCCCCGGTGCGGCTATTCCGCCCGGCGAGAACTTTTTCGACAACCACCCCTTCGCCAATTACAAACGGGTTTTCGAGCTGAACCTCGACGGCACCGTGCTGCCCACGATGGTCTTTGGCCGCATCATGGCCCGGCAGCAGTCCGGCTCCATCATCAATATCTCCTCGATGACCGCCTCGCAGGCCGTCACCCGTGTGCCCGGCTATTCCACGGCCAAGGCAGCGGTGGACATGTTCACAAAATGGCTGGCAGTGGAAGTGGCGCTGAAATTCGGGGAGCACCTCCGTGTGAATGCCATCGCTCCGGGCTTTTTCGTCACCGACCAAAACCGTGCGCTGCTGACCACACCCGACGGCGGCTTCACGGAGCGGGGCGCTACCGTCATCCGAAAGTCGCCCTTTGGCCGCTTCGGTGAGGCCGATGAACTGGTGGGCACTTGCATCTGGCTGTGCGCCGACGCCTCCCGCTTCGTCACGGGCACTATCATCCCTGTGGACGGTGGGTTCTCGGCTTGGAGTGGGGTGTGAGGGAGGTTCGGTTTTGCGCCAGTTTCGTTGATTGCCACCGACCAAAGCTGCCGAACTGCCCTTGCATACCGCAGCAGTGGCCGTGGCCCGCCTTCCCCTGTTCAACATAACTGGGATTATTCGGCCTGTGGTATCGTCCTGAAAATCGCCTCCACAAGCCACGCTAGCACCCCAAGCGAATTTGCGGTGCTTGGATAAAAATAGGCGGTTAAATTGTCGCAATGACTAACTTGCCGCTCAAACTAAGCGCCTATTCGCCAGGTTTTTTTCACTGAAATGACCAGCACCATTTTCCACGACGACTTCCTGCTGCAAAGCCAGATGGCCCGGCGGCTTTACCACGGGCACGCCGCTGACCTGCCCATCCTGGACTACCACAACCACCTGCCCCCCGCCGAAATCGCCGAGGACAAACGCTTCGCCACGCTGACCGAAATCTGGCTCAAGGGCGACCACTACAAGTGGCGGGCCATGCGGGCACTCGGTGTGGACGAGAACCTCGTCACGGGCACGGCCACCGATGAAGAGAAATTCATGGCATGGGCCGCTTGCCTGCCCAAGACCCTGCGCAATCCGCTCTTTCATTGGAGCCATTTGGAACTGAAAAATTATTTTGGGATTAATGCTTATTTAAATAAAAACAATGCGGCGGAAGTATATTCAATATGCAATGAATTATTGCAAACAAACGAATATTCTACCCAAAATTTATTGCACAAGTTTAAAGTGGAATTAGTGGGCACAACGGATGACCCCTGCGATGATTTAATGCACCATAAAGCTTTTAACGACAAAGGTTTTGGTTTTATAATGCGCCCGTCCTTTCGCCCAGATAAAGCCTTGAACATTGGCGATAAAACCGCATTTACCCAATATTTAAAGCAATTGGAAAAAGCCAGCGGGATAAATATTTCTACGTATGAAAACTTATTGGAAGCATTAAAAAACAGGGTTGATTATTTCCATCAAAACGGATGCCGCATCGCCGACCACGGGCTGGTGCAGATGCCCCCAGCGGCGGAGTTTTCAAGGAGTTTGCAAAGGGAGTTCGCCGAGTTCGTCAGCGGAGAGAGCAAGCAGCCATTTTCAAGCCCCGCCGCCTTTGCGGGGATAGTCCTCCTAGAGCTTTGCAGGATGTACCACGAGCGGGGCTGGGTGCAGCAGTTCCACCTCGGCCCGCTGCGCAACACCAACAGCCGCCAGCTCGCCCGCCTCGGAGCTGATGCGGGGGTGGACAGCATCGGCGACCTGCCACAAGCGGCCGCCCTCGCCCAGTTCCTCGATGCGCTCGACCGCACCGACCAATTGGCAAAAACGATTCTCTACAACATCAATCCCGCTGACAATGAGGCATTTGCGACGATGTGCGGCAATTTTCAAGATGGAAAAATCCGGGGCAAAATCCAGTTCGGCTCCGGCTGGTGGTTCCTCGACCAACTGGACGGCATGGAGAAGCAAATCAATGTCCTGTCGAACATGGGCATTCTTTCCACCTTCATCGGCATGACGACGGATAGCCGCAGCTTCCTCTCCTTCCCCCGGCACGAGTATTTTCGAAGGTTGCTCTGCAATATCCTAGGGAACGACGTGGAGCGGGGCCTGCTGCCCAACGACGAGGAATGGCTCGGCGGTTTGGTGGCGGATATTTGCTACCACAACGCAAAAACGTATTTCATTTGAGCATGAAAAAAATAATCTCCTTCGGCGAAACCATGCTGCGCCTGACCCCGCCCGGCAACCAGCGTTTTGCGCAAGCCAACAGCCTCGAAATCATCATCGGCGGGGCGGAGAGCAACGTGGCCGTTTCGCTCGCCCGGTTCGGGATGGACGTCGAGTGGGTCAGCCGTTTGCCGGAAAACGACATGGCCGAGCGGCTGCTGCAGGAATTGCGCAAGCACGGCGTCGGGCTGCGCCATGTGGTGCGGGGCGGCGAACGGGTCGGCATTTATTTTTTGGAAAACGGCGCTTCGCAACGGGGCAGCAAGGTCGTGTATGACCGGGCGAACAGCAGCATGGCCACCCTCCAGCCGGGCATGATTGACTGGGAGGCCGCCTTTGCCGGAGCGGATTGGTTCCACTGGTCGGGCATCACGCCCGCCATTTCGCAGAGCGCCGCCGATGCCTGTCGGGAAGCCATCGAAACGGCCAACCGCATGGGCCTGACCGTGAGCACCGACCTGAACCACCGGGCGGCGCTGTGGAAATACGGCAAGCAGCCCAGCGAGGTCATGCCGGAACTGACGGCGGGCTGTCACCTCATCGTGGGCGCTGCCGAGGACGTCCGCAACTATTTTGGCATCGTGCCGGAGGGCAACGGGGAGGAGGCGCAACGCTCCATGTTGGCACAGCTCAAAAGCCGTTTCCCCCGTGCAAAATGGGTGGCGACCACTTTGCGCAGCAACCCCAACGCCTCGCAAAACGGCTTTTCCGGCCTGCTCTGGGATGGCCAGCAGTTTTGCGAAGCGCCGAGCTACCCCGTCACCCACATCGTGGACCGGGTGGGCACGGGCGATGCTTTCACAGCGGGGCTTATCTTTGGCCTCCGCTCCTACCCCACTGACCCGCAGCGAGCGCTGCATTTTGGCGTGGCTGCCGCAACCCTGAAGCACAGCATCCCCGGCGACATAAACCTGGTAACAAGGGAAGAGGTGGAGGCGCTGATGGCGGGGAATGCGACCGGGCGAGTTAGCAGATGATTGTTTGATTGTTGAAATTGCTTGATTGTTTTCCGCCATCGTAGCAATTCCAACAATTAAACAATTAAACAATCCAACAATCTGAACAATCAAAATGGCACGTTTCACACGAATTCAAGTCTATCAAAAAATGGCGGAACAGGGCATGGTGCCGCTGTTTTACAATGCTGATGTTTCGCTTTGCAAACAGGTAGTGGCGGCCTGCTACCGGGGCGGCGCTCGGCTATTGGAGTTCACCAACCGGGGCGATTTTGCGCACGAGGTCTTCGGCGAACTGAGCAAGCATTGCGCCAGCGAAATGCCCGAAATGATACTCGGCGTAGGCTCGGTGACGGACGCTGCCACGGCGGCGCTGTTCATGCAGCTCGGTGCCAATTTCATTGTGATGCCCGCCCTGCGGGAAGACGTGGTGCTGGCCTGCAACCGCCGCAAGGTGGCCTGCCTGCCCGGCTGCGGCTCGGTGACGGAGATTTGCCGGGCC
>JALOMF010000202.1 GCA_025455635.1 Saprospiraceae bacterium
CCGCCGTCGCCTCGAGTCCGTCGATCAGGATCGTCGGCAGCGCGCCGCCCGCGACCAGGTCGACCTGCGGCTGCGACGGCGCGGTGGTGTCGAGCGTGCAGGTGACCATCACGATCTCGGAGGTGTTGCCCCGCACGTCGAACGAGCGCGCCCAGATCAGCTTCGGGCCGTCGCCGGCCACCTCGAAGCGATCGCCGGTGCCTCGGGTCCAGGTGCGACCCATGTCGAGGGAGTACTCCCAGCCGAGGTCGTCGGGGGCATTGAGCGGGAGCTGCTTGCGCTGGGCGTCCACGAGCAGGAATTGTTTTTGGTGAAAAACGGGCACTACCTCCTCCAAAAATGCCGGGAACCTGGACAGCCAAGGGTTTTTGGAGAGCGCCCCGGCGTAGGCATCGGCAAAGGCGGCCAGTGCTGCGAACCCATTGCGGAGCGAAAAAGCCGCCTCGCTGTACTCGAACTGCTGCAGGATGGCCCGCTGCGGGTGCGCCGACGGGTAAAAAACCACCGCAGCCCGCAGCACCGTGCCCAGTTTGAAATTGGTCTCGAAGCCTGCCCCACCGAACGAAAAATCGAGCAACAGCGCCACTTTTCCCGTAGCCTCGCCGATGAGCCAAGTGCGGCGGGCGAGCAGGTTGGCGTCCTCGGCCTCCTCGGTCTGGCCAGCCACGAGCCACTGGTCGGCCACGGCTTCGAGGCCGAGGATGTCTTCTTTTTTGAAATTGACGCCAGCGAGCGAGAGCAGGTCGTCCTGGAGCGGTTCGGGCTGCTGCTCCAAACGCTGGAAGGCCCGCAACAGCAGGTAGATTTCGCCGAGTTCGGCCAGTATTTTTTCGTGCCAATCGGCGGCGTTCATCAACAGCGGCAACTGCCGGATGCGGCGGGCGAGGGTGCCGAGCTTGGCGTCCACCATGCGGGCGGCGAGGTCGTTGAAGTAGCTGTCGGCCTGCCCTTCCAAGGTGGCGAGGCCCTGCCGGAAGAGGTCGAGCAGCCAAGATTCGAGTTCGGCAAGGCCGGCGGCCATTTGCAGGAGGCGCTTTTCCCGGTTTTGCTTTCGCTTTTCGGCGAGGGCAAGGTCGGCTTCGGGGCTGCGGCTGGGTTGTTCGTCGGTGGTTTTTGCGGAGCGCTCGCTGCGTTTTTTCAGCCAATCGGCCAGCCAGTCGGGCGGCGGCTCCACGAGTTGGAACACGTGGTTGGCCTTGGTAAACAACAGCAACAGCCCGATGCCGTGCTTGCAGGGCAGTCGCCGCACGGGGCAGGAGCAGCGGAAGCCCATGCCCTCGAAGTCCACCGCCGTGCGGTAGGGGTCGGCGGGGTCGCCGAGGGTGCCCCAGATGGCCCGCCCGTTGCCTTCGAGCGTGTGCCAGCGCTGGGCATGTGCCACGGACTTGGCCCGCTGCGCTGTACCAGCATCAGGGGCCAGGGTGAGGACATAGTCGTAGGTAAGTTCTTGCGGCATGGCGGCAAAAGTATTGCGGATTTCGGATTGCGGACTGCGGATTGCGGACGCTGTTGCCTGAGAAGCCTATTTGCCCGAACATTTATTTTGAAATTGTTGGGGGTGCGACTATTTTTGCCGTAACGCTGATTGGCTGGAGTGAGTGCATCGTTTTGGCCGAAGGCAAACCATCAAAAAAATGATTCAAACATGGCGATAATGATTACCGACGAATGCATCAACTGTGGTGCATGTGAGCCTGAGTGCCCCAACAATGCGATATACGAGGGCGGCGTGGAATGGGCCATTGCGGATGGCACGAAAGTGAAAGGCGACTATCAATTGGAAGACGGCTCGGTGACGAGTGCCAGCGACAAGCACAAGCCCGTCTCGGACGACTACTACTATATTTCACCGGACAAATGCACGGAGTGCGTGGGCTTCCACGAGGAGCCGCAGTGCGCTGCCGTGTGCCCCGTGGACTGCTGTGTGCCCGACCCCGAACGGCGGGAGTCACAGGAAGCTCTGCTAGGCCGGAAGGATAGGTTGCACCTGTGATTGTTGTTGAATTGGCGAATTGTTTGATTGTTACCCGCATCACGACAACCATTCAACAATCGGGCAATTCAACCATAAAATTTTAGTTTTCATAGCTTTAGATTTTTCAGCCCACCTGTACTTTACAAGTGGGTTTTTTTGTTGCCTGAGCTGGTTGACTTGTTAAGCAATCTGGGTATTTATGCAAATTTTTATTGGGTAAATACAAATAATTATTGCCAATTAATTTTGCCACACACCGCAGTGTTTGACTTTTATTCAAAGTTTTTAGTTCCTTGTTTCTAGGAATTGATATTTTTACCGCTTTCTGAAAATAACCTTTTAACAAAAATTGAATTAGTATGAAAAAAGCATTTACACTATTGATGTTTTGCTGGGCTGCGGTATCGCAGGTAATGGCCCAGATACCAAACGAATCGCCGATTCCGGTGGATTTTCGAATTGAATCCCAAGATGGGTTGGTGCGCACGTTTGATTACACCTCTGCAGTCGCATGGTGCGACACACTTACGCAAACTGTTTCTGGTGATTTGGTATGGGCGTATGGCCTAGACAGCTTGGGCAACGAAACGGATTCGCTGCTCTGCGACTCTATGGCTATGGGTGACCTAACTGGCAAGATTGCACTCATCCGCAGGGGGCTTTGCAATTTCAGTTTGAAAGCCTACCGGGCAAAGCAAGCAGGTGCCATTGGGGTTATCATTGTCAACGGACTTTACTTACCCGATGGTGGAGGCTTGGTAAACATGGCAGCTGGATTATATGCGGCTAACGTTGAGATTCCCACGATTTTCATCAGCCGAGAAGATGGTGATATCATCTTGGACAAATTGGACAACGGCACACCTGTGACTGCTTTTTTTGAAGTGAGGGGCTTCAGCAACCCACGTGCAGCGTACAGCTACCACACGCCCCTAGCTGGCGTGAAGCCATTGGAGGATGTCAGCGCTACTTATATCAATATCAGCTCAACCATGACCCTTCCCAGCGTGACCATCAACGCTGAGTTCACAGACCCTTCTGGTGCTACTTCGACGTTGAGCCAGACTATCACCGATGTTGCTCCGTTGTCCATCAACAAAGTTGATTTTGATGAAACCTATACACCAAGCATGGTGGGAGAGTACAACGTACTGTTTACCAACTCCTTTAATGCAGACGAGCTGGAGAGCAGCTTTATAATCACGGAGCATACATTTGCCTTGGATGATAACAACCTGGTGCCCAACACAAATGGTACGCTTGAGCTTGACAGCGCAAGTTTTGTTAATGCTGGCTTCCGTTTCGACATGGGCAATTTTTACCGTACAGGCCCAACCCCTGTAAAAGCTACCCACATCACTTTCGTACTCGGCAACCACTCAGAGCTTTACACAGGTACACCAAGCTCTGACGTAATGTACATCAACATCTACAATGCTGACCCTGACAACAACGGTAGCGTGCCATACCCTGGGCCACTCACATCTTACAATGGCTTTAACGAAGGTGGCACTGGCCAGCTAAACCCAATTGCGTTTACTGAGTACGTGATTCAAGAAAGCGACCAAGACTTCCAGTTCACAACTGTTGAACTGCCTAGCCCTGTCACCCTTGAAGCCAATAAAATATACTTGGTAAATATCCAGTACAATGGCTTGGAAGCAGGTTCTGGTATCCCACCAAAATTCGCTTTCGGTGGAGATACACGGCCAGCGGGCGAGCTTGGCAGCATGATTTTTGACGACAGCCTCCGCACTGACGGATTTGGCGTGAACTACTTCATGCGCTTGCACTTGGAAGGCTTTGCCACCAGCACCAACAACCCGCTGGAAGACCACAAGGTCACCTTGTCACCAAATCCTGCTTCTAAAAACGTCAACCTGGAGTTGGCACTCGACCAAGTGGCTACCGAAGTTGATGTCCGTATCTACGACTTCACTGGCCGCCTCGTGAGCACTCGGGTACTCGACAATGTGCAGAAGGGCAGGTTTGCTTTCGATGTGAGCAAAATGAACAATGGCACCTATTTCATGGCCATCAACACACCGGAAGGATTTAGGTCGAAGAAGTTCCAGGTGATGCATTAAGCTTTGTTCAGCAGGACTTGTCCCGATTCCTCGGGATGGCAAGCTGAACGGTAAGAAAGAAAAAGAGCGGGCGACCAATGGTCGTCCGCTCTTTTTTATTAGCCAAATGGCACAATTGGAAGGTTTCTGTGAAAATAGCATTACTAACTAAACCCTTCGCTGCCAAACCCCCGGATGCCGCTTTTTATGCACCACCGCAAGAACCTCCACCCGTTTCATGGCCTCGTTGGTGTAGAAAACTATTTTGTAGGGAAAGCGCTTGACAAAAGCCACTCGGATGTCTGCTTTAACCAAGGTAAAACGGGAAGGATGTTTTGCGATTTGTGAAAGTGACTTGAAAATGGCGTTCCAGAATTTTTGCTCAAGTCCCGGTGATTCATTTTTGTACCAGTCCCATGCTTCCAAAACATCCGCTTCCGCAAGCGGAATCAAAATGATGGGATAGCTCATTGCCTGTTTTGGATTTTCCCAGCCAGCTGTTCAAGTGTTGTGAATTGGTTGGGTGTTGCCTTGAAATCAGTCAAGCGTTGCTCAACGATGGCAAGTTCCTCATTGGACAAAGCACCTTCTGTTTCCTCGTCAACAAGTTCTTCAATCAGGCTCAATACATTTTCATCAGCCATTTCGGCAATGCGGCTAATAAGCCGGAGCTTTCGGTTTTCAATATTGGGTTGCGAAATTGCTGTTGCTGGCATGGTAGGTTAATTTTTATTCAAAACTATGAAAAATGGCCTAAAACACAAAATCCAGCTCGATACCCTTTGAAGAATTGCTACCTCTACCCTGTGCCTATTGCAAACTGCCCCTGCCGAACTACCGCACCACGCTCACCGTCATTTTCGGGTCAAACTTTCCCTTAATCACCGGCGATTGGCGGTTCATGGTGTAAGCCTTCACGTTCTCGTCAATGAACTCGAACAGCTCCTCCACGGTCACGATTTTGTTCGAGTCCTTGTCGGCCTCGCCCTTCAGGCCACGGATGAGGAAGTGGCTGAACACCCCTTGCCGAAGGCCGCTGCTCTCCAGCGAAGTCTCCTCGCCCTTGCTCGACATGATGAGCGCCGTGCCAGCATCGGCCTGCGCCAAGGTCTTGTAGTAGTCCTCCAGCACGTTGCGGATGGTACCGCTCTTTTCGGCCATAGCCAGCAGGCTGCCGGAGTGGCAGGCATCGGCGATGCAGAGCTTGTACTTGGCGGGGCTGCTGTCCAGCAGTTTATTGATTTCCTCGTGGTCCAGCTTTTTGTTGAAACCATCAAAATCAATGGGCAAAAACGAACCCGGCAAACCGTGGCCAGAGAAATAAACCATCACGAGGTCGTTGGCGCCAGCCTTGCCGAACACATCGGTCATGGCGCCCAGAATCTTGTCGTGGGTAGCATCCTCGTCAATCAAAATGCGGATTTGGTCATCGGCCAGTGCCCCACCTTCGGGGCTTTTCAGGAAGGCGTACATGCGGTAGGCATCGTCGTCGGTGTAGCGCAGGGTAGGCATGTGGTCGTAGGCCGAAATGCCCACCACGACGGCCCAGACCTTCATCTGGCTAGCTTGGCGGATGGCGATGTAGTCGTCGGGGCTGAGGTTCTCCGTCGTCGTAGGCTTCAGCAGTTCGGGCTGGCTATTGCCCATGTAAGAACCTTGCTTCCAGAAGCCCGCCACTTCGGTGCCATCCGGCAAAAAGAGCGAACCTTTGCCATTGAAAGCACCGAGCGCCCACTCGCCCTTGTAGCGCTCGCCGTTGGCGTAGTAAATGACGCCCTCGCCATCGGGCATGCCGTTCTCGAAGTCACCGACATATTTGGCGGCGCCGTCCTTGTAGATGTAGGAACCACGGCCATTGGCGCAGTCGCCCTCCACGCAGCCTACTTTTCCATGCTCGATTTTTGAGTTGCCGAGGTATTCGCCCTCCCGCCACTCGCCCGTGGTCTGGGTGGCATCGGCGTAGTAGAAAGTACCAATTCCTTCTTTCAGGCCCGCCCTGAAATTGCCTTCGTAGCGGTCGCCGTTGGTGTAGGTGAAAACCCCGTTGCCGTCCGGCTTGCTGTCCTTGAACTGGCCGACGTACTTGCTGCCGCCGGGATAGGCAAACGTACCCTCGCCGTTCTCGCAGTCGCCAGCGAGGCAGCCCGTTTGCACTTCGGGTTCTTTTTCAGGAAAAAGATTGGCGATGGGCTGGCCGAGGGAGTCAATGGGAAGGCCCATTTTCCAGTTGCCTTCCCAAGCTCGGCCATCGGCGAGCGTTTTTTTACCCTTGCCTTCTTGGAACCGGTGCGCCCACTCGCCCCGGTAAGTGCTGCCGTCGGTGTAGTAGCAGGTGCCTATGCCGTGGATTTCGCCGTCCTTGAACTGGCCGATGTACTTGGCACCGCTGGGATAGAGGTAAATGCCCGTGCCGTTCTTGCAGTCGCCGGAAATGCACTGGGCAGCCACGGCGTTTGCGAAGCAGCACAAAAGGGCGATGATGATGGGTTGTTTCATAGATTAATCATTGTTGAATTGTTGGATTGCTAGGCAGTCTAAACTGTCCAATGCTGGGGTTGCTTTAAAACGATGCTTTAGGTCAAAAAGTTATGCGTACCACCTAAAACTGGCCATAGATTTTTGGACGCACGACCATTTTTACACCAATTCTGAAATTGACATGATGGGCAGCTCCACGAAGAACGTAGTGCCCTTGTCCATTTCGGTTTCAAAGTAGATATCGCCCTTGAAGCCCTCGATGATGCTCTTGCAGATGGCCAAGCCGAGGCCAGTGCCAGAGTTTTTGGTGGAAAAATTGGGCGAGAACACTTTCTCCTGGATTTCGGGCGGGATGCCCGTGCCGTTGTCCTTCACTTTTAGCATAGCCTTGTTGCCGTCCTGGTAGAGGGACATGAGGATTTTGCCCTTGCGCTCGTCGGGGATGGCCTGTATGGCGTTTTTGAGCAAATTGTTGATGACACGGGTCACGTGGTTGCGGTCGGCATAGACTTCAAAATCCACTTTTGGCAGCTCGATGGCGATGTCCATGTCTGGCCGTTCATTGCGGAAGAGGTGGTGAACCGAGGCCACGAGGTCGTTGAGCGAGAACTGGATGTTCTCTGCACGGGGCATCTTTGCGAAGTTGGAGAACTCGGTCGCAATTTGCGCCAGCGACTCAATCTGCTCCACCATCGTGCCCGTCACCCGCTTCAGCATCGGCTCGATGCTGGCCGGGTCGGGGTTCGACTGGTAGGCATGCAGCAGGTACTGGATGCTGAGTTTCATCGGTGTGAGCGGGTTCTTGATTTCGTGGGCCACTTGTTTGGCCATTTCCCGCCAGGC
>JALOMF010000203.1 GCA_025455635.1 Saprospiraceae bacterium
ACCACCGTTGGCGGCAAGCTTGGACTGCTCAGCCCAAGTGCTTGGGTCGTGCATTTGGTAGCGCTTTCCAGCAGCTTCGAGGATGCTCTTCACGGTAGCAGCCTTGGCAGCAGCAAGATTTGCGAAAGTAACGATGCCAGCAGCTTTCAGCAGGTCGGCGATTTTAGGGCCGATGCCTTCGATTTTGGTCAGGTCGTCAGCAACAGTTGCCTTTGGGGCAGCGGCGGCTTTCGGTGCAGCGGCTACTTTGGGCGCTGGCGCAGCCTTAACGGCAGGCTTGGCAGCGGCCTTTGGTGCAGCGGCGGCAGCTTTTGGTGCTGCGGCTTTGGCGGGTGCTGCAGCTTTTACGGGTGCTTCGGCTTTGGGGGCTGGAGCAGCCTTTTCGGCAGCAGGCTTCACTGCGGCTTTGGCAACGGCGGCTTTCGGTGCAGCTGTGACGGCCTTGGCAGCAGTGGGAGCAGTTATTTCACGCAGTGAAATCACGGAGTTGTAAACACCGAATGGCGTAGGGAGGTAGTTGTCAGCGTTCCAGTCGTTTTCCCAAATGTGGTTGTCAATCAAGTAACGGAACTGGTACTCTGAGCCAGCTGCCAGTTCGACTTCGGTAGTGAACTCAGATTTGTTTGACTTCATGCGGTAGCCGTTTTCCCAGCTCCAGTCATTGAAATCGCCAAGTATGCGCACTTCTTTGCCGCCTTGGGCAGCTTCTTGTGGCAGTGTGAAGGTAACCTTGCAGACAGGCTTCGTTTTGGAATAGTCTTTTTTCAACATGGTTGACATAAGATAAAATTTATGATAAATGGTAGTAGTAGCGAATTTGAAGGTCTTATTCAGCAGGTTTTGGCCGGTAGGTTTATTGGCTCATTGCTGTTATGTGGTGTTTGCTCTAATTGTTTGCGGCCATGTTCTTGCCGATTCGAGCAGTACTTTGGAATGGCGTTTTTGAATTGCGCCGCAAAGATACATATATCTGTCAAGAGAACAAGCTTATCTTGCTGAAATTCAGTGTGTTATGTTTTTCAAACTACTGGCGCTGAAAAGTGTTTTGACGTAATTTCTTGCAAGGATTTTGAATATTTTCAAATTTTGAAATAAAAATTTACCCAATGCGGGGTATCGCCGCTTTTTATTTCACAAAATTTTTATCAAATTTTTGTCAAAAAACACCATTCCAACCGACTAATATTCTGTGGCGAAGCTTGCGGGATGGCCCGATTTGAATACTGGCACAAAACTTGAAACCATCGTACGTCTTCCCACTACTTTCCATTGGCACAATAAGTTTGGAGAACAAAAACTAATTTTAAATGAACAAATCATTACTCGTCTGCCTGTATGCCATTCTTCTGGCAACATCCAACTTAGCTTTTGCTCAAATTAACATGTACGTCGCTGCGCTTCCCGACAACAGTGGAGGCTGGGGTGTTTATTCTAAAATCTGTGGCAACATAGTCCCCTCCGACAACACAATCACAGGCTCGGGGCAGGCTACCATCAAGTTCCAGTCTGGCGCTACTATGGCGAACTTTGCCAGCCACGCAGGCACTTGGAACCAAAACGCAACGGTGGTCAATCCAGTCGAAGCAATGGGTTTTACCTATGTATCTGTCGGATTTCTTGCCGACAACCCCCAGATAATCTATCAATCGGGCGTGGAGACGCTGCTGTTTTCCTTCAAGCTCAATGGCGGCGGAAACCCCGTGCCTCAGATTATCCAAAATGCAGTTGACCCTTTCGACCAATTGCCCAATTCGGTCACTTCCAACCCCGGCAATGAGCTGATGATTTTTGACATTGGCGTACAACCTCCAGTCATTTATACCTACGGCGGTAACTCTGCCACCTGTGGCAACACGCCAGTAGATACGACGGTGGTTGATACGACCGTGGTGGACACAACCGTCATTGATACAGTCGGAAGCGTGGATACTTCCACGACCGTTGACACGACTACCAACGTGGACACCTCCACGGTCATTGATTCTACGAACAACGAAGACACCACCGTCATCACCAATCCTGTGGATACGACCGAGCAGACTTCAAGTGTGCGTGACCTCGAAAGCCAACGGAAGTACTTCAGCCTTTACCCAACACCTGCCTACGAATGGGTAACGGTCAAGTTCTTGGATGCTACGTTTGTGGGAGGCACTGTGCGGCTATTCACGATGAGCGGTGTACCAATTGGGCAAATCTCACAGCGGAACGATGAGGACCTCAGGCTGAACGTAGGGGGGCTTTCATCGGGGCTTTACTTCCTCACCTATGAAAAAAATGGCAAAGTGCTGCAAAGGGACAAATTCATAAAACAATAACTATTTACATAACTCACATTGAGGCGTTGGCAATACCAACGTCTTTTTTTATTGATGTCTTTAAAAAAAAAAGCCCCATCGGAACTCCGATGGGGCTTTTTCATTTTTTTGGGAAATGGCTTATTCCACCACCAATTTGGCAGTGCTGAAGCCAGCTTCCGTATTGATTTTTACCATGTAAACGCCGGGGGCAAAGCCTGCCACTGAGAGTCGGGTTCCTGCGTTGGAAGCCACGGCCTGGCGGGCTACTTCACGGCCCGTTGCGTCGTACACGCTCAGGTTCGTTGCATTTGACTGGCCTGCAATTTCAATCAAAACCGATTCGGAAGCTGGGTTTGGCGAGATGGTGATGGCAGCTTCGGCCACCACGTCGTCGCTGCCCGATACCGACACGGATACTGCCACCCGGTCAGAAATGCACTCCAAGCTCCGCTTCTGGATTTTCCAATCGTAGAAATAGTAATAGAACTCATTGCCGAGGGCATCATTCGTGATTTCTCCTACTGTGCCGATGGGGTAGGGGAACTGCGTGGCTGAGTTGGTATTGCGGAAGAGGTTGTTTTGCAAGCAGCGCAGGGAGAGGTTGTTGCCGGTAGGCACCTCGAAATTCAGGGTCAGCACGTGCTCGCCGGGGGAAAGGTCAAAATCGCTTTCTTGCAAGATTATGCCATTGCCGTTGTACAGCCTGATGGTGCGCAGTCCGGCTGGTGACGTGGCTGGCACGTAAACCTTCACCGTTTGTAGTGTGAATGGCTCCCAGGCATTGAAGAGGTTGTACGAACCTTGTGTGGGCGTTCCTCCTGCACCAGCGTTGTCAAGTTTGCCGCCAGACTGAATTTCGCCGGGGTAAATCTGTTGTGACTCCACATAATAGGTAGTCGTTTGGCTGAGGATTGGCGTCTGAAAACTGTTGCCGATGTACAGCGGCGTGCCGCCAGTCGGTACGTCGAACCAGACAAGCCCTTCGCCCGTGGCAGTCAGCAGTACAGAGTCGCCGGGGGCGATATTGGCGCCAGTTACCACAGGCAAATCACTGTTCAGGACTTCGATGGTGATGGGTTCCGAAGGAATAGGAGTGGAGGAGCAGATGGCGTCAGTAGCCACGAAATACTCGCCAGGCGCTGTGACGGTGATGCTGGAGCCAGCTTCGCCGGTTGACCAAACCGGGTTGTTGCCTCCAATTGAGTTGAGCACCACGCTACCCCCTTCGCAGAACTTGGTTTCGCCTTCGGCGGAAATAGTGGGCACTACCTCTTCCGCCAAGCTCACGGTCACGGTATTGGTGAACGAAATACAGCCAGTGCCGTCAGTTAGCACCGCACTGTAATTGCCGGGCTGGCTCACGGTCAGGCTCGTGGTGGTAGCATCGTTCGACCATTCTACGGCTTCAAAATTATTGGGCAGCGACAGCGTTACGGTTTGGCCGGGGCAGAGCGTTGTATTGCCTGTGACCATGATGTCGGTTTGGGCCAAAAGGCAGCTTGCTTCCGGTATGCTTACCGTCGTGTTGAAGGCAGGGTTTTCAATCACCGTTTTCACGCCGGATGGCCACCTGACCACCACGGAGTCGATTTGGGTGGCTTCGCCAATGCCGAAGTGAGTGGTCAGGGAACTCATCGGGCTGAAACTTTGGCCGGAGCGCACTTCCCTGATTTGCGTCCCCCAGGCGCCGTGCAGCTCTACCCTTGAGCCGATGCCTTGGCGGTTGCTCAGGTTGCCGACGGTGTTGATTTTCAGCCAGTTATTGTTATTTCCAGCATTGAGGAACACGCTACCACCGGATACCACGTCGAGGAACCCGTCATTGTTCAGGTCACCAATGCCGCCGCCGCTCACTTGGAGGTTTTGGCCCGTGAAGGTCAAGTCTCCTTTGTTGAGGTAAAGTTCCATTTGCAATTCCGACAGGATGTCCACCCAGCCATCGTTGTTGAAGTCGCCGGATGCGTTCTCCCAAGCGCCGAGGTCGTTGGGGTTGATGCCAGTGGTGCCGATCATATCGGTGAACGTCCCGTTGCCGTTGTTCAAGAAGAAGCGGTTCTGGAAGTCGTGGTTTACGATGAAGGCGTCGAAGTCGCCGTCATTGTCGAAGTCCTCGAAAACGGTACTCCACGATTGGGCATTGTCATCGAGGCCAGCCACTGCGCCTACTTCGCTGAAAGTGCCATCGCCGTTGTTTTGGTAGAGCAAATTGGTGCGGTCAATATCGCCCGGCTGTGCGCCGCCTTTGCACTTCGTGATGTAAAGGTCTTGGTCACGGTCGTTGTCGTAATCCGTCCAAATGGCTGCATAGTTGCCGGGCCGGTCGGCAGTGAAGATAAGGCTTTGGTCGAGCGTCATGTTGCCATTGCCATCGTTGCGGTAAGGGTGCGATTGGTCAACGTCGTGGCAAACGAAAGCGTCCAAGTCGCCATCGTTGTCAATATCGGACATGGTGGAGCGCTGGCTGAAAATATAGCCGGGCATGAGGTACTCGGCATAAGCAGTGCCTGTGGCATTGGCCATTACAAACGAAACAGCGTCGCCGTCGCCGAAAAGCAGGTCGGTGTAGCCGTTGTTGTCGAGGTCGCCAGCGCACATGCTCCAAGAGGGGATGCTCTGGAAGTTGATGCCGAAAAATGACTGCGTGAAGCTGCCATTCGGCTGCTGGTAGTCAATGTACATGCCATTGTCGGTGACACGGACCACGTCGTCGAGGTGGTCGCCGTTCATGTCCACCACGCAGTCGTTGTAGTTGAACCCGATGATGGGGTTGAGCAGGTTGGTGTTTTGCGCCATGCTGACGGGTGTCTGGGCGTTCAAAGCACCAAAGGCTAGGATGAGCGCAAGTGTCGAGAGAAAAGGTTTTTTCATGAAAAAATGATGTTTATGAATATGCGGTGAATTGTTTTGAAAAAAGGCTAGATGCCGCCTTGAATTGTTTTCTTCACAAGCTCAAAGGTAGAGACGGACAATTGCCTTCGCAAAAAAGCACAGTGCCGAATTTGTCGCAGCTCATGCATTACTGCCGAAACATCTCACAGCTCGCTTGGTTTTGGCTCATGCAGCTTGCCCAAGCTTTTTGCGATGATCATTGAAACGCAAAGGTCGCTGGTCACGTTGGCCACGGTGCGGCACATGTCCAGTGGGCGGTCAATGGCAAAAATCAGCGCCAGGCCTGCCTCTGGAATCCCCGCCTTGGCCATCACGATGACGAGCATGACCATGCCCGCCCCCGGCACTGCCGCCGTACCGATGCTGGCCAGCGTTGCAGTGAGCAAAATGCCCAATTGTTCGCCCAGGTTAAGGTGCATCCCGAAGGCTTGCGCAATGAACACCGCCGCCACGCCTTGGTAAAGGGCCGTGCCGTCCATGTTCACCGTGGCACCGATGGGCAGCACAAAACTGGCCACCTCCTCGTCCACGCCGAGGTGCTCCTGCGCCCGTTCCATAGAAACCGGCAAAGTGGCAGCGCTGGAGCTGGTGCTGAACGCCAGTAGTTGCGCTGGCGCAATGCCTTTCATGAAGAAGGCTGGGCTTTTTTTAGCAAAAACCTTGACCAACATAGGGTAAAACAGGGTCAGCAAAATTGCCAACCCCAGCAGCACGCAGAAAGCGTAGCCCAGCAAGGCAGTCAACAAATCGAGCGATGGCAACTCGACGACCAGCGATGCCAAGAGCGCAAACACGCCAATGGGAGCGCCGAGCATGATGATGTCAATCAGTTTCATGATGACGTCATTGGCGCCGTCGAAGAAGTCAATGACGGGCTTTGCCTTGTTGCCGGGGATGAGGATGAGGCCGATGCCGAAGAAAACGACGAAGAAAATCACCTGCAACATGCTGGTGTTGTCGGTGGCGGCCCGGAAGAGGTTGTCGGGCACGATGTCAATCAGCGGCTGGAGCGGGCCGCTCTGCTTCACGGTCTCGGCAGCGGCTATTTTCGAGGAGGCGCCGTCGGCGAATTTTTCCATCATCACCTGCCTCGACTCTGCTTTGATGAGGTAGCCGGGCCGCACGATGTTCACGATGACCAGGCCGAGCGCTATCGAAAAAGCCGTGGTTGCGACGTAGATGGCAAAGGTGCGCCCGCCCATTTTGCCCAGTTTGGAGATGTCTTTCAGGTCGGCCACGCCCTTCACGAGGGAGGTGACGATGAGCGGCACGGCTATCATCTTCAGCAGGTTGATGAAAATGGTGCCGAAGGGTTTTATCCAGTCCTTGACGAAGTCGGCAAGGTTGAGTTGGGCGGCCACGAAGCCGAAGATGACCCCGGCCAAGATGCCAATCATTATCTGCCAGTGCAGTGCAATTTTTTTCATAGGTAAAAAGCAGCGGGCGGTTTTGTTCCCGGTTTTGCGAGGCCAAGTTACCTATCTTTTCCTTTTGCACAACAAAGGCCAGAATATTGCCTATTTGTTGGGGGCAGACTGCTTGGTTTCGATGGGGCCTACGGTTCCCATTTTTTTCAATTCGTAAATGTCGAAGCAGTTGAAGCCCTCCACGCTGTCGCTGCACTGGGAGCCGGGTCGGTCGCTGGCGAGGTAGCCGGTTTGCGAAGCTTCATGGTAGGTGAAAAACAGGTCGTCATAGGCGGTGTTGAAGGGTTTGCCCATGTTTTCGGGCTTGGCCCAGTTGCCTGCCATGTCTCTGTTGGCGAAATAAACGTCGAGCCTGCCAGTGCCCTTCAGGCCGTTTGAGCTGAAATAGAGTGTCTGGGCGGTTTGGTTGTAGCTGGGCGTGACCTCGTCTTCGGGGGTGTTGAAGGGCAGGCAGGTAGGCTCCCCGAACTTTCCGTCCCAGGTGATGGTGCTGGCCCAAATGTCCATTTTGCCTTTGCCGCCCTTGTATTGTTCGGATCGACGAGCAGAGCAGACACCCACAAGGCCTCAGGAGTTCGGTAGTCATGGCAACGGACATGCGTGCGAATGGAAAGTAGAATTGTCAACGCGAAGCAACCAATCCATAGTGATACGCGGTATGCTTTGCGACACTGGACTTCCTTAGGGACGAGTAGCCGGAGGAGTTGGCTGCTGCCCCAGATCGCAAACGCGGAGGCGAGATACACGC
>JALOMF010000003.1 GCA_025455635.1 Saprospiraceae bacterium
ATCCTGTTGGTGAGCCACCAGTTGACGCAGAAAATCATGCTGGCTGCGCCAACGGGCCGGGCCGCCAAGCGCATGTCGGAGATAACGGGCTTGAAGGCGAGCACCATCCACAGCCTGCTGGAATTCGATTTCAGCATCAACGGCTTCAAGCGCAACCGGGAGAACCCGCTCGACTGCGACCTGCTCATCGTGGACGAGGCGAGCATGATTGACACGGTGCTGATGTTCAACCTGCTGAAGGCCGTGCCGACCACGGCGAGGCTGGTGCTGGTCGGCGACGTGGACCAGTTGCCGAGCGTGGGTGCGGGCAGCGTGCTGCAAGATTTGATTTTGAGCGAAAAAATACCGACGACCCGCCTCACGGAGATTTTCCGGCAGGCCGCCGCCAGCAAAATCATCACCAACGCCCACCGCATCAACGCTGGGGAATACCCCGACCTGAGCAACGACAAAGGCGGCGACTTTTTTTTCATGGAAGAGGAAGACCCCGACAAGCTCACCGACCTCATCGTGAACCTCGTGGACAGCCGCCTGCCCAAGGCTTATGGTTTCGATTCCTTCGACGATATTCAGGTGCTGGCCCCCATGAACCGGGGCACCATCGGCAACCGCAATTTGAACGATATTTTGCAGAAAAAGCTGAACCCCAGCTACGACCCGCTGGTGAAGATGGGCCGCAGTTTCCACGAGGACGACAAGGTGATGCAAATCAAGAACAACTACGACAAGGACGTTTACAATGGCGACGTGGGCCGCATCAAGAAGATTGACAAGGTAGAGCAGGAGGTGGTGGTGCTTTTTGATGGCCGGGAGGTCTTCTACGACTTCACCGAGCTGGACGAACTGACGCTGGCCTACGCCGTGAGCATCCATAAATACCAGGGCAGCGAGTGCCCCTGCGTGGTGATGCCGCTGGTGATGGGCCACTATATGATGCTCTACCGCAACCTGATTTATACAGGCATCACGAGGGGGAAAAAGCTGGTCATCCTCGTCGGCTCGAAGAAGGCATTGGCAATGGCGGTGAAGAACGACAAGGCAGTGAAGCGGTTTACGGGGTTGGGGGAGGTGATGCGGGGAAAATAGTTTTTCTCGTAACTTTGGCCTTCAAGCAATTGCAATAACATGAAAATCAGCAAGATAAAAATCAGCAAGTTCCACCAGTTCGAGGATTTTGAACTGGACTTGACTTATCCGAAGGGACATGAGAAAGCAGGGAAGCCGCTGGACAAGGTTTGCTTTATTGGGCAAAGTGGTACGGGGAAGACGACGTTGTTGGAGATGATAAGAAAGGTTTGTCTTCCAGCAGGTTCAATTAATTTTGCACCAGATTGGTTAGTATTTGAAGATAAGCAAGGAGCTGAGTTCGCATTAACGGATGAATCAAAAGATTTACGTATTATTCTAATTAAAAATAATTTTCCTACCGACCCCAATGGCATTGCTCATAGTGGCGAGAGGTTACTTTATTTTCCAGCAGGATTGGCGAGCTTAGAGTTTAACCAAAAGGCAAATGAAAATGAAGTCATTAATATTGAAAAGGATAGGGCTGAAGAAGCAAATTTTAGAATCAACTTAACGAGACAAATTGAAGATGGGAAAAACGGTGTAGACTTAAAAACTGAAATTGATAACTGGAAAAAAGATAACCCTAACCCTGCTGAAATTGTGGCAAATGAGTGTTTAGATATACTATTAAATAAATTTTTCCTCTCAGTTAAAACTCAAATAGACGACGTAAGAGAAACAGAAATTTTGCCTATTAGGTCTTTAAACAATAACTCGACTATATCATATGAAACTTTAAGCACTGGAACAAAACAAGTAATTTATACTGCCTTCCCCATTTACCAATTATTAGAAGACGACAGCATCGTATTAATGGACGAGCCAGAAACCTCATTATATCCAGATATACAGCGGGAAATTATCCCTTATTATACCTCCTTTGACAAGAACAAAACCTCGCAGTTTTTCTTTGCCACGCACTCGCCCATCATTGCCTCGGCGTTCGAGCCTTGGGAGATTGTGGAATTGAAGTTTGATGAGAAGGGGAAGGTTTATCGTCAAGAATATTATCCCAAAGAATTGGAAAACCATGTGGATAATTACAAGATAGACGCACGGTATTTGCGTTGGGATGATATACTAACTAAAGTATTTGATTTACCATTTGACAGCAATGCTGATTTTAGGGCAAGTAAACTGACAGAATACACGATATTGAAGAACAAAATAAAAACACTCCGTGAAGAAGGAAAACTAAACAACCCGACCAAAGAAACACAACAAATTATAGAAGATTTCCAAAAAGCAGAAACATTGCTCACTGGAAGTTGGGAATATAGGCGCCATGAGAAAAATTGAAAAAAGCTGTGACCTTTCAATTGCCTACAAAACTTGGGTAGATACCTATGAGGCAAATGGTCAACTGCACGAAAAGTACACGTCGAATGGTAAATATTACGGAGATGTTATCATGCAACTCTACCGCTGCCAGTTTGGTCTTTGTGCTTATACCGAACTTTTCTTGTGCAGCCCTAAGTATTTCCAAGATAATCATTGGGTAAATGGGCGATACTCCTCGCCAATCCCTAAAATTGACAGGCGAGGGACTTTGGAGCATTTTGACCCTGCCCTGAAAAAAGGCAAAGGTTGGCTCTGGGAAAATTTCTTTATTGTTGACTATGAAACAAATAGCTCGATAGTGAAAGGAGCCAAAAAAATTGACGCTATTCTAAAGCCTGATAGTGATGCTTATGACCCCTTTGTATTGCTGGATTATGATGCCTAAGAACACCAATATTTACCCAACGAGGAACTGAACAATGACGAGCAAAAACTGAGGATTCGGGCGATGTTGTCAACGCTTGGAATTGATAGGATACCGCACATCAGGCGAAATTACTTGAGAAATAAATTTTCATTGATTTATTATGGGGCAAAAACATGGGACAACGTCGAAATCACACAATTCCCAACTGCATTTGCCATGTGCAGAATGAAAGTTGAAAATGGAGAAATTGCCTTGGAAGACCTTGTCTCGGTTTAGCCAAGCATAGACAATCAACATTTTATGCAAGAGTCGAATTTTGAAGACACTGTCTTCAAAATTCAAATAGGCAATATTTAAGCCTTGTAGATTGCTTTAAAATCAGGGCGATTCCCTACCTTCACCCCACCTTCTCACCAAACCCAACCTACTATGAAAAAGAACACACACACCCGCCGCACCGAGGAGTTGAAGGCCGAAAACGAACTCAAGGCCCTCGACCTCGAACTCACCTACGGCGCTCAGATGATGCACATCTCCGACGACGCCCCGCCAGAAATCATCGCTGCTTGGCTCGACAACGTGAAGCGCTACGAAGAGCAGTACGCCAATGCGCCGAAAATCCCGATTTATGAGTTCATCGGCAAGCCGGAAATAAAGCCGCTGGACAGCTTGAAACCGGAAGAAATCGAGCCGGAAATCGAGCGGCTGCTGGCCTTGATGCAAGAAAAATCAGTGCTCACCGACCGCCCGGAACACCTTTCGCCACAGCGTTATTACCGCTTTTTAACCGAAGAATTCATGCAGCACCCGATGACCGACCATGCTGCGCCGGGCATGATGCACTTCTTCAATTACGAGGAATTTCACCACGATGGGCCGGAGTTCATCGAACTGCACGTCTCCGAGTTCCTGCTCGACCTGCTCAACCTTGGCCGGGACTTCGAGGGACTGTGGCTCAGCGAAAACTGCCGGGACGACCACGACGCCATCTCCAAGGCCGAGGTCATGCTGCGCTGCAACACTTTCCGGGCCATGCACCGGGACTTGAAGCCTATTGGTTTTAAAGCGGAAAAAGCGGAAATCCACAGCGGCACGATGTACCTGTTCTTTGGCATTGCATGGGAGGCGGAGCCAATGGCGAGCAAGGAAAAACAGCGGCACGAAGGCTTGGGCGTCGCTCAACTGGGCTGGGAGGACGGCGAATGGCTCGTGCAAGGGGTGAATATGCCGGGGTTTGCATTTTGAACATTTTCTTCATGCAGTAAAACCCCCATTGGGACGCAATGACCTTCAGTTTTTTATGCTATATGTTGCGCAATTCCCCTTATTTTTGTCCAATCAAACCACGACCACACCATGCTTCGAGACGCAAAATACCTGATAGCCTACTTGCTGCCGACTGCCACTTACGTGGCGGTGCTATGGCAGGGCATTTGGTCATTTTCGACTTTAATCCTCGCATTTGGCATACTGCCTTTGCTGGAGCAGTTCCTTGGCGGAAGCCCCGTCAACCTAACGGCGGAGGAGGAAACGGAGAAAAACGCCTCGCCCTTCTTCGACGTACTGCTTTACCTCAACCTACCCATACTTTACGGCCTGCTTTGGTTGTATCTGGACGTGGTGACGGATGGTGGCCTCGCCATTTGGGAGACTGCGGGCCTGGCTTTGAGCATGGGCATCACGGTGGGCAGCATCGGCATCAATGTGGCCCACGAACTTGGCCACCGCCAAAGCCTCCATGAAACGCTGATGGCAAAGGTCATGCTCACGGCGGCGCTCTACACCCATTTCAACATCGAGCACAACCGGGGGCACCACCGATGGGTCGCCACTGACGAAGACCCCTCCAGCGCAAGGCCCGGCGAGTCGCTGTACCACTTCTGGTTCCGCTCCGTGACGGGCACTTACCTCAAGGCTTGGCACCTCGAAAACGACCGCCTACGGCAAATTGGCAAACCCGTTTTATCCATTCACAACGAAATGATATGGTTCCAAATCGCTCATTTGGCCTACCTCGCCTTGGTCTGGTGGGCCTTCGGGTGGGCAGGCGTGGGCTTTGCGGTGCTGGCAGCCGTGCTGGGGTTCCTCCTGCTCGAAACGGTCAACTACATCGAGCATTACGGCCTTCGGCGCAAGCGCATGGCCAATGGTTTTTACGAGACCGTGTCGCCTAGGCACTCCTGGAACTCTGACCACGAACTGGGCCGCATTTTCCTCTACGAACTCACCCGGCACAGCGACCACCACTACAAAGCGACCCGCAAATACCAGGTGCTGCGACACTTCGACGAAAGCCCGCAGCTGCCGCATGGCTACCCTGCCACGATGCTGCTAGCACTGGTGCCTCCGCTTTGGTTCAGCGTAATGGACAAACGCACTGAAGTCGGCACTGCAACAGCAGCATGAATTTTTGCCGCAGGCACACTATCTTTGCCTGATACCTAGTCTAAAACTTACCATGCCCATTGTTTCCACCCGTATCGTTATTGCCTTTGCATTACTGTCCTCTATGCTCGTTGCCTGCAACAGCGACACGATTTTCGATGAAAGCAAGCGCATACCCAATGCCGCATGGGACTACAACCAGCCCCTCCCCTTTGAATTTGAAGTAAGGGACACGACCAAAACTTACCAAGTCGTGCTGGAAATGACACATGCTGGCGACTTTGGCTACCAGAATTGCTACGTCCAAATCACCACCAAATTTCCCAACGGGGAAGAAAAAAAACAGCCCGTCAGCCTCGAACTGGCGGCCCAGTCGGGCATCTGGAACGGCGAATGCAGCGGCAATACCTGCACCCTCGAAATACCCCTGCAAACCAAAGCCAAGTTCAAGCAGCCCGGCAAGCACAGCATCACCGTCGAGCAGTTCATGCGGGTGAACCCACTTCCCGGCATCGAAGCCATTGGCCTGAAAATCAAACAATTGGAATGAGCGGTTTAGGAAGTTGAGCAGGTTTAGGAGGTTTATGAAGCACCCAACTAAACCTTCTAAACCCTTCTAAACCTCCCTAAACCTCCGAAAATGATTAACTTTTTCTCCATCAACGGCGAACTGGTGCCCAAGGAGCAAGCCGCCCTCGGCGTCACCGACCTGGCCATCCAGCGGGGCTATGGCCTCTTCGATTATTTTGTGGTGAAAAAGGGCCAGCCCATCTTCTTCGAGGACTACCTCGACCGCATTGAGCAATCGGCCAAATGGCTGCGGCTGGAGCTTCCGGTCACGAGGGAGGAGCTTCGGGTGCAGGTCATGCAGCTCATCCGGGCCAATGGCGAGCAGGAGGCGGGCATCAAAATCATCCTAACGGGCGGCTATTCCGACGATGGATACTCCCCCGAAAAATGCAACCTCGTCATCCTCGAAATGCCGCCGCCGAGCTACCCGGCCAGCAAGTTTGAGCAGGGAGTGAAGCTCATGCTGTACGAGTACCACCGCACCTTTCCCAGCGCCAAGACCATCAACTACCTCGTGGGGATTTATTTGCTGCCGCAACAACGGGCCGCCAATGCCGAAGACGTGCTTTTCCATTCCGAAGGCCATCTCTACGAGACCACCCGTGCCAATTTTTTCATCGTCACCAAGGACAATACCATCGTCACGGCCAGCGAGGGCATCCTGCACGGCATCACCCGGAAGCACCTGCTACGCTTGGCCCGCCACCACTACGCCGTGGAGGAGCGCCGACCCACCCTCGAAGAGCTGCACACGGCCAAGGAAGCGTTCATCAGCAGCAGCACCCGGCTGCTCATGCCCGTGGTGCAGGTGGACGATGTGATGATTGGGGATGGAAAGCCCGGCCCCCGGCATTTGCTGGAGTTGATGAAAGAGGAAGTGGAGCGTTATCTCGAAAGCTAATGCATGTACCGGAACCCCGGTTCCCTGTGTCAATCTATCCACCGGAACGGGGGTTTCGGTGTACGGTTACAGTACCGTCAAATCAATAAACTCCAACTGCTCCGGGAAGTCCGTCGTGAAGTGCAGGCCCCGGCTCTCCCGCCGCATGGCTGCCGAGCGGGTGATGAGGTAGGCGATGGTGATGAGGTTGCGAAGCTCACAGAGCTGCGGCGAAATGGTCGTCTTGTGGTAAAGTTCCTCCGTTTCTTTGTACAACAAATAAAGGCGGTCGCTGGCACGCTGGAGGCGCTCGTTGGAGCGCACGATGCCCACGTAGTAGCTCATCACATCCTTCAATTCCTTCATGCTTTGGGTAATGAGAATCAACTCCTTGGGGTCGGTAGTACCCTGTGCATTCCAGTCTGGGATGGCAGTAGTTGGCAGTTTTGTACCGTCTATTTTCTCCCGAACATCCAAGTAGATACGGTGGGCGAAAACCATTGCTTCCAGCAGGGAATTGGAGGCGAGACGATTGGCGCCGTGGAGGCCCGTGCAGGTACATTCGCCAGCGGCGTAAAGGCGGTTGATGCTCGTGCGGCCTATCTCGTCGGTCATGATGCCGCCGCACATGTAGTGGCAGGCGGGCGTCACGGGTATCATGGCCGTCATCGGGTCAATGCCGATGCTCAGGCATTTTTCATAAATAGTGGGAAAATGCGCCACAAAAGCCTCCTTGTCGAGGTGGCGGCAGTCGAGGTACATGTGCTCGGCGCCCTGGATTTTCATCTCCCGGTCAATGGCCCTCGCCACGATGTCACGGGGAGCAAGGCTGCCCCGCTCGTCGTATTTTTTCATGAACTCCTCGCCCTGCGGGGTCTTCAGCACGCCGCCAAAACCACGCACCGCCTCCGATACGAGGAAGGAGGGGTTGTCGCCAGCCGGGTTGTAGAGCGCCGTCGGATGGAACTGCACGAACTCCATGTTCTGGATGCGCCCCTTTGCCCGATAGACCATCGCCATGCCGTCGCCGGTGGCAATGACGGGGTTGGTGGTATTGCGATAGACCTGCCCTGCCCCGCCCGTGGCCAGCACGGTCATGCGGGCGAGCAGCGTCTCGATTTCGCCCGTCTGTTTGTTCAGGGCATAGGCGCCGTAGCACTCGATGCCGGGCGTCACCCTCGTGACGGTATGCCCCAAGTGGTGCTGCGTGATGATGTCAATGGCAAAATAGTGCTCCAGCACCGTGATGTTCGGCGTGAGGTCGGCCTGTGCGCTGAGGGTGCGCTGCATCTCCCAGCCCGTGAGGTCTTTGTAGTGCAGGATGCGGTTTTCGGAGTGGCCGCCCTCCTTGGCGAGGTCGTAGGCTTCGCCCTTGTTTTTGTCGAAACGGGCGCCCCAGTCAATGATTTCCTGCACCCGGTCGGGGCCTTCCTTGACCACGATTTCCACGATGTTTTTGTCGCAAAGCCCGTCACCAGCGATGAGCGTGTCCTCGATATGCTTCTGGTAGCTGTCCGTTTTGAAATCCCAAACGGCGGCCACACCGCCCTGTGCGTAGCGGGTGTTGCTCTCGGTCTCGTTGGTCTTGGTGAGCACGGTGATGTTCAGGTCGGGGCGCTCTTGCGCAATTTTGAGGGCAAAGGTCAGCCCGGCGATGCCAGAACCAAGCACGAGTATGTCGCTTTGAATCATGATAGAAAACGGTGGACGGCTTACGGCGGACGGCATTCGGCTCGTCGCTGCACAAGGCCGCTGTTTTTTAAGGAGGCAAAGTTACGAAGGCTTGCACCTAAGTTTACGATGGCTTTTGTATTTCAAAAAGCGTCACTACATTTAGCCGGATATTTTTCACCAACCAAAAATTCGAAAGCATGCAAGACAACAAAGCAAAGATTGACCAAATCATCAGCGAAGCCAACGACTTCCGGTTTGGCGACTACCTCAGCAGGGGCTTCGAGATTTTCAAAAAAGACATTGGCGGGTTCGTTGTGTTCACGCTCGTTTTCTTTGTGCTATCCGTCGTCATTGGGCTGATACCCATCGTGGGCAGCATTGCCAACTCGCTCGTCATCACGCCTGCCCTGACCGTGGGCTTCTACTTGGTGGCCCGCAAACTGGACTTGGGCGAACAGAACGAGTTCGGCAATTATTTCAAGGGCTTCGATTTCGTGGGCCAGCTTGCCCTCGCAGCCTTGGTCACCAGTGTTATCTCGCTCTTGGCGCTCATCCCGTTTTACTTGGCTTTCTGGAACCCAGAGTACCTTGAGTGGTACCAAGAAGTGGTTCAAAACCCAGGCTCGCCACCGCCCAGCTTCCCTGAATTACCGCCGGTTTGGTCTTTTTTACTGTTGCTTCCCGTATTTTATATTGGCATTGTCTATGGCTGGACCTACCTGTTCATTGCCTTCCACAAATTGGATTTTTGGCCAGCGATGGAGGCCAGCCGTAGGCTGCTGACCAAGCATTTTTTCATCTATTTCATCTTCATGTTGGTGTTGGGCATCATTATGTTTGCCAGCATACTGGTATTTTGCATCGGCATCTTGGCGGGTTTCCCCATCATCATGTGCATGAACTACGCTGCCTTCGCCGACCTGACCAAGCTCAACGCCACCCCCGATGCCGGAGAGGAGATTGAGCAGCACTTGATTGTTTGATTGAATTAATTGTTGAATTGTTTGATTGCTGGATTGTTATTGTGATACGTGTAACAATCTAGCAATCAAACAATTCAACAATCAAATACCCCGCCGCCCAAAGCATCCCGGCTCGCTCCGGTCACGCTGGCGATGCAGTTCGGGGCACCCTCCACCCGCATTGTACCGAGTAGCGCCATCAACAGCGCTTCCTTGAACTTCACAACATTTTCGTTTGGAACGACCACTTCTACATTTGGCAAATGCTGTTGGATGCACTGCATCAGGTAGCCGTTGAAGGCACCGCCGCCCGTAGCCAGCAATTGGTATTTTTCCTTCGTAAAACACTCATTTTCAACCACTTGCCGCACTGACCCCGCCAGTTGCACGGCGATGTGCTGACAAACCGTGTGCAGCCTGTCGGCAATGGGCGACGAGGCAGCTAGGCATGCTTCGGTCAAGTGCTGGCGCACCCACTGGTTCGATAGCGATTTGGGGTATTGCTCCGCAAAAAACGGTTGGTTGTTGATTATCTCAAAAAGCGAGGAGTCGAGTTGGCCGGAGGCCGCCAGCAGGCCGTCCTTGTCGTAGGGCAGCCCCCCTGCAAGGTTGGCAAGGGCGTTGAGGGCTTGGTTTGCTCCGCAAACATCGAAGGCGACGATGCGGGCTGCGTGGCAGGTGATATTGGCGATGCCGCCAAGGTTGAGGTAAAAATCGTAGCCGGGGAAGAGCAGCTTGTCGGCCATCGGGGCGAGCGGTGCGCCCTGGCCTCCGAGTGCCACATCAGCCGTGCGGAAGTCGTTGATGACGGTGCAGCCCGTGGCATTGGCCAGTGCGGCGCCATCGCCAATCTGCACCGTGAAGCCCCGTGCGGGTTCATGGAAAATGGTGTGGCCGTGCGAGGCGATGAGGTCAACCTGCACATTTGACAAGCCGTTTTTTTCAAAAAAATGATTTACCAGCCCACCGATGTAATGCCCAAACTCCGCATGGGCACTGCAAAAATCAAAGGCTGAAGCACTGGGCAATTGGCGAAGCCGCTCCTGCCAGGCCTCCGTGAAGGGCAGGGTGTCCGCCCGCAGCAGTTCCCAGCTTTTTACCAAAAAAACACCTCCCTCCCAAGCCGTGACGAGGCGGCAGTAGGCGATGTCGAGGCCATCAAGCGAGCTGCCCGACATGAGGCCGATGGCGTTGGTAGTGTTGATTGGATGGCTTTGTTTGATGGGTTTGACTTGTTCGATGGGGTTGGCTTGTTGAAGGGTTCACGCAACACTGCCCCTCAAACAAATCGAACCCATCGAACAAATCAACCTACTTTTTCAGCGTCAGGGTGTATTCAGCCACTGCCTTTATCTTTTCGGGCGTGAGCAGGTCCTTGAACGGTGTCATGGCTTTGCGGCCATTGGTGATGACGTTGATGCGCTCCTCCACAGGCAAGGTGGACGTTTGTAGGTTGAAGGCACCGCTGGCGCCCATGTCGCCATAGAGGCCGTGGCAGGTAACGCAGTAGGTTTTGTAGATTTTCTCGCCATCAACTTTTGGAGCAGCTTCGGCAGTAGGTTCGCTACCGCCCTTGTCGCCTCCTTCGGATTGGCTGCAAGCATAAACGAAGGTGGCAAGCAATGCGAAAACAAATATTTTTTTCATGTCTGAAAGGTATTTTTTGAGAGGCGAAGTTAATGGCCGCCCAGAAAAAATCGCCAAAAAGTTCTGGTATGCGCTAAAGAATCAAACAAGGGTATCAAAATTCTCGAAACGCATTACATTTGCGCCGACCCGTCGATAGCCATCTTTTCAAACATCTATGGCAAAGAAATATGGAGTGACGTGGTGGGGGCAGCAATGGCTACATTCTCTTTCCCTGATTGATTATAGCAACCGCCTACCACGAGGTAAATCAATTGCCAGCAATGGCAAGGTTCGTTCGATAGACGTCAAGGGCAACCAAATCAACGCGAAGGTACAAGGTGAGAAGCCGGTGCCCTTCCGGGTAGGCATTAGTGTGCCCCTGTTCACCGCCGACGAAAAATTACGGCTGTTGGAGGCCATCTCCCAGCATCCCGCCTTATTGGATAAAATAAGCAGGCGGGAACTCCCGCAGGAATTACTGAAGTTGGCCGAAACCCAACGCATTAAGATTTTCCCCGAATCGTGGAAGGATTTTTCGCTCCACTGCTCCTGCCCCGACATGGCAGTTCCGTGCGAGCACATGGCAGCCGTCATTTACGAAGTGACAGAGGAGATGGACAAAAACCAGTTCATGATTTTTGAGCTGCACGAAATGCACCTGCTCAAGGAACTGAACGACTACTACAACCAGCTCTCGGAGAAAAAATCGGAGCAGGTGCCCGAAATCTCCAACCTGCTGCAACCCCTGCCACCAACCGCCCAAGACCCCGACGAAGCACCCACGGCCCTCCCCCAGCCCAAGGCAGCCGACATTGACTTCACGACCCTCCCCGAAGTGGGCAGGCACCTCATGCGGCTGTTCAGGCCACAGCCCGTTTTTCAAGAAAAAGACCTGATGGAAGCCGTCATTGAGTGCTACGAGCGGGCCTCCGAGGCCGCCGAAAAGTACTTGCAGGGCAACTTCCCGCCAGCCGACATCACCGGCAGCATCGTGTCCGGCGACAAGCTGCAAATGGTGCTCGACCCGCAGCTTTTTCCGAAAAAACTGCATGTGCTGGACGAAAACAACAAGCCGGCCAAGGTAAACGCCGACGAACTGCTGCACCTCCTGCTCGAATACGACATGGAAGCTCCCGGCGAAACCCACCCTACCGTGGCCGCCGTGCTCGACGCCATGTCGTTTTCGCTGAACCTTGCTGAAAAAGGGGCCATACTCCCGCAGTTGCTCTCCAATGGAAAGGATACCTACCTCATCCGGTGGGTACCGCTGATGGCCGTGGAGGAGGTCAGGCTGGTGTTCGACAAGCTGGCCGATGCCATGCCGCCCAACCTGTTGGTAGTTGAAAAAAACGGCGCACCTTTCATCTTTTCGCCCGCCGAAACGCTCAATACACTTTGCTCGCTCTTCATCGGCGACTGTGTGCGGGAGGGTGCTGAAGCTGACAACCACCCGGTGGTGAAGTTGCTGCACGGCCAAGCTGGCAGCGCCGTGCAAACCATTGAAAACGAAGCAGATGCGCAACTGCTGCAGCGGTGGTTGCAGCCGTTTTACCCGCCCCGCAAAGAGTTTGCCCCGGTGCTCCGCATCGAAGACCTAGATGGGCAGTACGGCGTAGAACTCCTCGTCGAGCAGCGCACTGCCCCGCTCGTGCCGCCGGTGACCTTCAGCCAGTTTTTGCAGCAAAAAAGGTTCGAAAACGTGAAGGCCGACGTGGTGAAGGACATCGCCCTGCTGGCCGATATTTACCCACCGACCGAAAAAATCATTGCCACCGACGGCAAATACAGCCCCAATTACAACCCCACCCGGCTACTCGAACTGATGGCCAACACACTGCCCGTCGTGGCCGTTTTTGGCATAAAAACCACGCTGCCGCCGGGCATGGAGAACGCCGTGACGCCCAAAGTGGCCCTACTGGCCAAGCGCCTGACCCGAAAGAAATCCAACGGCCCAGTGCCCGTCGAGGAAGTTTTCGGCTTCGACTGGCAGGTGGCCCTCGGCAACGAGATGATGACCGTGAAGGACTTCGAGAAGATGGTGCGCAACGACGACGGCGTGGTCAAATGGCACGACAAATACGTACTGCTCGACGAGGACGAGTTGATGAAGCTCTTCGACAAACTGGAGATGCCCCCCAAACCCACCGGCCTCACGCTGCTGCAAGCCCTACTAGCCGAAGAATACGACGGCATGCCCATCAGCTTTACCGCCGATGCCACTGCTGCCCTTCGGGAATACACCACCCCCACCAAGACCAACCTGCCACGTGGCCTAGCCGTGGACATGTACCTGCACCAGCTCATCGCCTACGATTGGCTGCTGAAAAACGCCCGGTTCGGCTTCGGGAGCCTGCTCGCCGACGACCTCGGCGTAGGCAAGTCGCTGCCAGTCATTGCAGCGCTGCTGAAGTTCAAGGAGGATGGCCTGCTGAAAACCGAGAAGGCACTGCTCGTGGCCCCCATCCCCCTTCATGCCAACTGGTTGAAGGAGGTAGAAAAGTTTGCGCCAAAGCTGAGGAGGGCCGTTTTTCAAAACGGCGAGCTGGTCGGCCCTGCCGACCCCGACGTGGTATTGGCATCTTATGTCGGCTTGCGCAATGAGCCAGAACTCCTCCGCAACATGCCTTGGTACTGCATCGTGCTCGACGAGGCACAGCGCATCAAGTCGCCGCACACCGCCCTTTCAAAAAACGCAAGGTCGTTGGAAGCGCCCATCAAAATCGCCGTTTGCAGCATGGAAGTGGAAAGCAGCTTGGCCTCGCTCTGGAGCCTGATGGACTTTGCCAACCCCGGCTACTTGGGCACTTGGCGGCAGTTCACCGACGAGTTCGTACACCCAATCCGGCGGGAGCACGAGCGCCGCAAGGCTGTTTACCTAAAAAAAATAACTGCCCCGCTGCTGCTGCGCCGCCGGAAATCAGACAAGCTGGAGCTGGCCGACTTGCCGAAACGCATCGAGCACCGCCAGTATGCCGCCCTCATTCCTGAACAGGCCGCTCTCTACGACAGCCTTGCGAAGCAAGGCCTGAAGGCAGTTTTCGATGAAAAAGAACCGCAAAGGCGGCAAAACATTGCACTGAAACTGGTGGTAGCGCTGAAGCAAGTATGCAACCACCCCTTTCAATACTTGCGCAAAGGAGCCACCTTGCCGCAGCTTTCCGGCAAGGTGGAACTGCTGTTGACGCTGCTAGAAAACATCTATGAGAGCAAGGAAAAAGTACTGATACTGACCCAGTACCAAGAGACCGGAGAGCTGCTCCTGCGCTACATCAAAGAAGCATTTGGCAAAGAGCCGATGCTGCTGCTGGGCAGCACCAACCGCCTCGTCAGGGAGGAAATGGTCGAGGTTTTTCAGGAAAAACCCGAATTTGACACCCTGCTGCTTTCGCTGAAAATGGGCGGCTCCGACCTCAATTTGACCGCAGCTAGCCACCTCATCCACTTCGATACTTGGTGGAACCCCGTGCTCGAAGCCCATGCCAGCCGGGCCATTTTGTCACCTGAAATCATGACGTGGCGCCTCATCACCAAGGGCAGCTTGGAGGAGCGCATTGATGAAATGTTCGGCTGGAAAAAAGAACTTGCCAGCCTTACGGCAGCCGATGGAGAAGGCTGGCTGGGCAACCTGACGGACGAAGAACTAAACGAGCTAATATCAGTTTGAAAAAAACGGCTGCAAGGAGTCACACCCTTGCAGCCGTTTTTTTTAAACACCTATATACCGTAAGCCGCCAAGTTTTGGGCATGGTTGATAATCCCTGTTTGCCAATGGGCAAGAACATTATCAACCGTTATAAACCAAAGCGCTCATGCCCAAAACTTGGCGGCGTGAGCAATAAATCAGGCTGTTATTGTCATTTTCATACACGACGGATTTCAGCCCCCAATGCATTCAGCCGCTCGTCAATCCGCTCGTAGCCCCGGTCTATCTGATGGATATTGTGGATGACGCTCTTGCCCCTTGCCGATAGTGCGGCGATGAGCAGCGCCACGCCCGCCCGGATGTCCGGCGAGGTCATTTCGATGCCCCGCAGCTGGAAGCGGCGGTTTAGGCCGATGACCGTGGCCCGGTGCGGGTCGCAGAGGATGATTTGGGCACCCATGTCAATCAGCTTGTCCACGAAGAAGAGGCGGCTCTCGAACATTTTTTGGTGAATCAACACGCTGCCCTTCGCCTGCACGGCCATCACCAGGATGATGCTCATCAAGTCGGGGGTGAAGCCCGGCCACGGCGAGTCGTACACGGTCATGATGGAGCCGTCAATGAAAGATTGTATCTCGATTTCTTCCTGTGCCGGGATGTGGATGTCATCGCCTTGGATGTCCATTTTTACGCCCATCCGCTCGAAAACGGGAAGGATGTTGCCAAGCTCTTTCACCGCACAGTCCTTGATGGTCAGCTCGCTCTGCGTCATGGCCGCCAAGCCGATGAAGCTGCCGATTTCAATCATGTCGGGCAGGCAGCGGTGTTCGGCGGCGCCGAGGGTTTTCACGCCTTCGATGGTGAGCAGGTTGGAGCCAATGCCACTGATTTTTGCGCCCATGCCGTTCAGCAATTTGCAAAGCTGCTGCACGTAAGGCTCGCATGCGGCATTGTAAATGGTGGTAGTGCCCTCGGCCATCACGGCTGCGAAGAGCACGTTGGCCGTGCCCGTCACCGATATTTCATCCATGAGCAAATAAGTGCCACGCAATTGCGGCGCTTCGATGAAATACATGCGCTCCTCAGCGTCGTAGCGGAAGTCCGCACCGAGTTTTTGAAGGCCGAGGAAGTGGGTGTCGAGCCTGCGCCGCCCGATTTTGTCGCCGCCGGGCTGCGGGAGCAGTGCCTTGCGGAAGCGACCCAAGAGCGCTCCCATCAGCATCACAGAGCCACGTATGCGGCGGGCATTTCCAAGGAAGTTTTTGTTTTCAAACAGGTTGGCATCCACCTCGTCGGCCTGGAAGCTGTAGGTGTCGGGGGCGAGACGCTCCACCTTCACGCCGAGGCCCCGCATCAGCTCGATTTGGCTGCGCACGTCGGCAATGTCGGGGATATTGGAAATGGTGACCTTTTCGCTGGTGAGCAGCGGGGCGCAGATGACCTGCAAGGCTTCGTTCTTGGCCCCTTTGGGCACGATGCTTCCGCTGAGTGGGCGGCCTCCAATGACTTCAAATGCTGTGTTTTGCATATTTTTCGGCTTACGGTGGACGGCTTACGATGGACGGTGGACGGCCAACTAGATTTCACCGTAAGCCGTCCACTGTAAGCCGAATAAATCAGCGGCGAAGATGGGGAGGTGTCGGCGTAAAACCAACTGAAAAGCTCAAACGATGAGTTCTTTCTGGTAATCGTCAATTTTTGAAAAAATTGTGGTTCTTTGCGATGTTTCACTCACCATCTCCTTTCACAGCAAGTTTTGGCTTGTTGGCAAGGAATGCCAGCGTGATGGTAAAATTAAACAGCATGACGAACAAACTCAACCTCCTCCTCCTCAGCGCCTTGCTGCTGTTCGCAGCCCCCGTTTTTTCGCAGAACTTGTCTGCCGATAGGCATGGAAAATACGAGCCTACTTGGGCAAGCCTCGACGCACGGCCCGTACCGGACTGGTTCATGGACGCCAAGTTCGGCATCTTCATCCACTGGGGGCCGTACTCGGTGCCAGCTTGGGCACCCGTGGGCACCTACTCCGAGTGGTACCAGTATTGGCTGCAAAACCGCACCTGCTGGGGCAACAACATCACCGACCCCGAGGTCATTTTCAAGTACCACAACCAGAACTACGGGCGGCACTTCAGCTACTACCAGTTCGGGCAAGACTTCCGGGCGGAGCTGTTCAACCCCGACGAATGGGCCAAGCTGTTCCAGGATGCCGGGGCGAAGTACATCGTGCTCACCTCCAAGCACCACGACGGCTACTGCCTCTGGCCCAGCGCCGAGGCCAACAAAACATGGGGCTTCCCGTGGAACGCCGTGGACTGCGGCCCCAAGCGTGACCTCATCGGCGACCTGCAAAAAGCAGTGAAAAAGACCGACGTGCGCTTCGGCCTCTACTACTCCCTCTACGAGTGGTTCAACCCGCTCTGGCTCTCCGACCGTGACAAGTTCGTGGCGGAGCATACGCTGCCGCAACTGAAAGACCTCGTGAACCGCTACCAGCCCGACATCGTCTGGCCGGACGGCGACTGGGATGCCAGCGACACCACTTGGCGCAGCCGGGAGTTCCTCACGTGGCTTTTCAACGAGAGCGCCGTGAAGGACAAAGTGGCCGTGAACGACCGCTGGGGCAAGGGCATCCGGCACCACCATGGCGGCTATTTCAGCCCAGAGTACGAGAGCGCCGCCGACCGCAAGCGCTACTGGGAGGAGTGCCGGGGCATGGGCTTCAGCTTCGGTTACAACAAGCAAGAGGACGCCACGGACTACTCCTCCGTGCAGACCCTCGTGCTCACGCTCGTGGACATCGTGTCGCACGGCGGCAACCTGCTGCTTGACATCGGCCCGGATGCCAGCGGCAAAATACCGCCCATCATGCAAGACCGCCTGCTGGGCATCGGCGATTGGCTAAAAACGAACGGCGAAGCCATTTACGAAACGGAAAAATGGCGCACGCCCGTGCAGTGGTCGGAAGGGCAGCAGATGACCGCCGAGCAGTACAAAGAGAAGTACAACCAAAAGGCGTACATCGCCGCCGATTTCATCCTGAAGCAGACCGTCAGCCCGGAGCCGGGCATGGCCGTGAAGCAGGTTTTTTTCACGAAAAAAGGCGATGCGCTCTATGCCATCACGCCCGTTTTACCCAAGGGGAAAATGGTGCTGAAAAACGTGACCGCCGCCAATGGCGCTCAGGTGACGCTGCTCGGCTACAAGGGCAAGCCGCTCGCTTGGGCGCAGCAGGGGAAGGATTTGGTCGTCACCGTACCAGTGATTGGGCTGGGCGAAATGAAGGAGCAAGCAGCGTACTCATTCAAGGTGTCGGGGGTGAAGTAGCGATTTAGTTTCGATTGGTGTTTCACGCAACTCCGATAGCTATTGGAGTTGCGTGAAACAGATTTTGGAACACTCAAAAAAACACCTCACTTCCCGTCAAAACCTATCTGCTTCGCAAACGGGTTCACCGTCCTTTCCAACAACGCCGCTGCTTGCGCCCTCGTCAGCCCCTCGTATTGCGAAGCATCCAAGCCAGCGGGCAAGTCGGCCATTTTCACCAAACTATCGGGATAGAACCACGTGCGGTTGGCCCATTGGTACGGCTCTCCCTTGCCGGGCAGCAGCCCCGATGCGCCCACCCGCTGTATCGCCTCGAACTGTGGGTGCGTGGGCGGCACGTCGTAGTAGGGCATGAGGTAGCCTTTGCTTCGCAACACCTCCGCCTGTATCTCCCTGACTTTCAGTTGTTTAGGTGAAACATCCTGCTTTACGCTCATGGCCGCCATGATGCCCGCCGCCTGCCCCACTTGCAGGATGACAGGCTGGAGGCGGCTCGCCCCGTTCACGATGTTCGACACCGAAATGGCCTTGTCGGCGATGAGCAGGTCGTCCACATCACGGGGGATGAGGCAGCCAGCCGGGATGCTGAACGAGGGCACGGGCGGGAAGTCAATGACCGGGGCATCGGGCCGCTCCTTGTGGTGGTGGTCAATGGGGTAATCGCCGACGGCAATGCCAGTGAACTGGATTGCGGATTCTGGATTGCGAAATCGAAGATTCACGTCAGTAATTGCGGATTGGCCTTCATTCCGCAATCCGTAATCCGTAATCCGCAATTTGTTGACCGTTAGGCGCACGAGGCCGTGGATACGGCGGCCTTCCCGATGGTAGGGCATCAGGGCCAGCCCATCGCCATTCGGGAACTCGTCATCGGGGAAGCCGAGGTGCTTGTAGCCCAGCTCGGTTTGGATGTAGTAGATGAAACAGCGGGTCTTGTTCTTGGCTTTTTCGTACAATGCAAGCCGCTCGTTTTCAGGCAGTTCCGAAACATTGGCGTAAAAATCGTTGCCGTGCAGCGGCCAGTTGAGCAGGTATTTGTTGCCTGGGAGTTTGGCGTAGTTGAGCATGGTCGGGCAGGGGTGCGGCTTTTCGCCGGGACACCGCTCTCCTCCCCCTTTAGGGGGCTGGGGGCTGGGGTTGCAACAGCACCTGAACAACTCCGGGTCGTAGCCCTCTGGCTTCGCAATGGTCTTGTCGGCACCCTTGCCATAATCCTTCAAAATGGCGCACCAAGTGAGGTCTTGTACGATGTCGTTGGCCTGCTCTGGGGCCATCGGCTCGCCGGTGTCGGAGCGGGCGTCCATGCCGAGGTCGTAGCCGCAGCCGACTGCCGCCGCCACGTCGCCGAGGTCGGTGGCATCAATGAGGATGCGGCAAACCACCACGATTTTTTCACCATTTTTATCAATCAAAACCCTCCAATACTTGCCTTGTTTTTCGGCGGAAATAAAATTGGAAGAGGCCCAAACGCTAAGTTTGGTTTCCTGTGATGCCATTTCAGCAAAAATCTTCGCCCCCACATGCGGCTCGAAGTGGGTATTGCTCACCCAACCCGTGGCCACGCTGTCCGGCCCACCGTAGTAGTCGTAAACCCGCTGCCGGAACTCGCCCCAAATGCCAGCGGGCATGGCGTGGTTGCCGTCCGTGGCGCTGACCCCGGCGGCGGTGAGCATGCCCCCCAGCCACGGCGTCGGTTCCACGATAATGGTTTTCACCCCTTGCCTAGCGGCAGCGATGCCCGCCGCCGTGCCGCCCGTGCCACCGCCAATGACGAGCACGTCGGTATCCAACTGTGTGGAACAAGCGGACAGTACAGCCGCCAAAAACCAGCATATCAGCGCCTTTTTCATTGAAGATTTATTTAGAATAGATGGCGAGGCCTCCTTTTTTAATACGGCATATCGGAATTCACATTAGCGCCTACAAAGGTCATTTTTTGGACAAGCTCGTTGGCCAAAACAACCGTATAAATAATGCGAAATATTTACAACTGATTAAGCGCTAGGTGAAACTGTAAATTTAAAATCTTTTCGAACCAGTGAGAGTCGGGAGCAAACTGAAAAAAGGAGATTAGTTTTTCAACTGGTGCGAATTTGACAGGAGGGTTGTTGGCATCCAACGATTTGATGAATACCAAGCATCAAAATATGCGTTTGCTATTGCTTGGGCGTCGAATTGAACATGACCACGAACATGAGCATCAGCTTCATTTCAAAGGAAACCTTGTCATCCAGCTCGTCCTCGATGACCCAGTCACGGGGGTCACGCTCGTAGGAGGTGAACATGTTGAAATTACCGTTATTAGAGCTGCGCAATAGCCATTCGTCCGACTGGTTGCCCCATTTCGACTTGAGGGTGAGGGTGGTCGTGTTGTCGGTGATGCGCCACTCGTCGAACTGGCCGGGCCACACCGAACGGGCGTTGATGATGGTATTGTTCCCCCGCAAGTCCCACTCTTCTGGTTTGTCTTTCCACTTCATCTTGATATTGCCAGTGAGGTCTCCGATGCGGTAGTCCCACTCTGTCCAGTCGTCTTCCCGGAGCTGCCAAGTGAGCTTCAGGGTGCCTTCCTCTTCGTTGCCGTCCTCATCTTCGGCATAAAAACGCCACTCCACGAAGCTGTCGTCGAAGTAGGACGAGATGCCCGTGAGATAGTACTGCTGCGCCTTCGAGGGCAAGGCAAGCAGGAATAGGACGGCTATGGAACATGCTGTTTTCATCAAAAAACTATTGAGTTTTATAACATGAAAGAGGGCCGCACACCAAAACGTGGCCCTCTTTCAGACTCAAATAAACCTAAAAATGCCCAAATTATTTTCTTAAAACCACCAACTTCTTTACCCCCCAATGCTGGCCGTCGCCAAGGCGAAGCAGGTACGAGCCGTTGGGCAGTCCACGCAGGTCGAGCGGGTGCCGTACTGCGCCCACCCCATCCATTTGCGAAGCGAACACCTGACGGCCCACCACGTCAAACACCGTGAGTTCGAGTTGGGCAACCGTTGGCAAATCAATTAGCAGGGTAAAAAGCCCATCGCTTGGGTTGGGCAGCACCTCGAAGCCCAACTCGTCCATGCGGTCGCCCGCAGCGCTCATGTCCACGATGACCTGGCCCGTGAAGGTACAGCCGTTTTCATCCATCACCACCACGGGGTAAGTGCCAAGCGGAAGGTCGTTGAACACGTTGCTGGACTGGAAGCTCGTACCGCCATCAATGGAGTACATCAACTGCCCCGTGCCGCCGCTAGCGACGATGCTCAGGTTGTTCAGCGCCAGTTGGAAATTGGCCGTCAGCGTTGTTGGCTCCAGCACCTGAATGCCCGGCACCTCGAACACATAGCCCGTGGCGTCCTTCACCTGAACCGAGTAGGTGCCAGCGCCGAGGTCGGTATAAATCGTTTGCGAAGAAAAAGCACCACCATTGAGGGCGTACTCGTAAGGCGGGGTTCCACCCGTCACGCCCATGATTTCGATTTGGCCATCCGACTCACCAGAGCAGGTGATGTCGCCAACGCTGATGGTCGCCGCCACGACTGCATTCACGACCACGCCCGTGGTGGCTGTGCAGCCATATTCATCCCGGATGGTGAGGGTGTAAGCGCCGTTGCTGCTTGCAGTCAGTTCATTGCTGGCTTCAAAATTTTGGCCGTCGAGGCTGTACTCGTAAGCCCCCGTGCCGCCCGTGCCCGTGGCAGTGACGGTCAGCCCGGCCACCGATGCCGTGACCGACAGCACGGGCGGGTCAATTACGATGATGTTCGGGGCAGTCGTCATGGCCCCATCAGCGCCCATCACGGTGACGGTGTAAGTTCCGGCAGGCAACCCATCGAACACGTTGCTCGACTGGAAGGCCCCGCCGTTCAGGCTGTACTGGTAGGGGGGCACCCCGCCACTGCCAATCACGCTGATGATGGCATCCGAGTCACCGTGGCAGCTCACGGGCTGGGTCGTCGAAACGAACACATTGGGCGGCAGCCCGCCCACAAAAACGCTCGCCGTGGCCGTGCAACCGTTGGCGTCCATGACGGTTACGGTGGCAGCCCCGTTGGCCACGTTGCTGAAAGTATTGGCGGATTGGAATGCCCCAGCCCCCAACTGATATTGGTAGGGAGCCGTGCCGCCGCTGGCCGTCACGGTCACGGTCTGGGCATTTGTGGAAGGTGTCACCACGATAGCAGTTGGTGCCGTTATGGTAATGTTCGACGAAGAAACCGTGAAGCCGCCACTGTCATTTACGCTCAAAACATAACTACCAGCGGCCAAGCCAGGGAAGGTATTGCCGTTCTGGAAGGCCCCGCCGTTCAGGCTGTACTGGTAGGGTGGCACACCGCCAGTGCCCGTTGCCGTGATTTGGCCGTTTGAGCCACCAGCACAGCTTATTTGCTGTGAAATGCTGCCCGATACACCCAGTGCAGCTACCGAAACCGTCACGTTTGCCATAGTCTGGCAGCCGTTGGCGTCCACTACAGTGACGGTATGTGCGCCGTTTGCAATGGGCGTGAAACTGTTGCTGCCCTGCAATGCCCCACCGTCGAGGCTGTACTGCAAGCTGCCTGTGCCGCCGCTGGCGGTCACCGTCACGGTGTAGCCCGTGGCGGTGGCGGTGGCACTTATTTGCGCTGGCGCAATGAGCGTGACAGGCGCCGCAGTCGTCGTGGTTCCGTCGGCATCTAGGGTGCTGACGGTGTAGGTGCCAGCAGTCAGGTTGCCGAACACGTTGCTGTTTTGAAATGCGCCGCCGTTGAGGCTGTACTGGTAAGGAGCCATGCCGCCGGAGGCCGTCACCGTGATTTGGCCATTGCTCCCCCCAAAGCAACCGATGCTGCCCGTGATGCTCGCCGACACTATCGTGTTATTGACAAAAACAGTGGCCGTAGTGGTGGCGGTGCAGCCGTTGGCATCCCGAACCGTTAGGGTGTAGCTGCCATTTGGTAGGCTCGTGAAGGTGTTGCCAGACTGGAATGCGCCACCATTGAGGCTGTACTGCAAAGCGCCAGTGCCGCCTACTGCCGTCACGGTGATGGTGTTCATGTTGACCGAAGCCGAGGCTGCCAGCAGCACTGGGTTGTTCAGCAACACGGTGGATGTCGTTTGTGAAAAACCATCCGCATCTACCACTTGGAAGGAGTAGGTGCCGGGGACAAGGTTCATGAAAATATTGCTGGATTGCGGTGTGCCGCCGTTCATGGCGTACTGGAACGGCGCTGTGCCGCCCGCCGTCGAAACGGTAATGACCCCGTCATTTTCCCCAAAACAACTGATGCCCTCCATGATGCTGGCCGACACGACGAGCGTGTTTACGGCGACGAGCGCAGTCGTGGTGGCCGTGCAGCCGTTGGCGTCCGACACGGTGACAGTGTAGGCGCCGTTGGCCACGCCGCTGAATGTATTGCTTGCTTGAAACGCCCCGCCGATACTGTACTGCAAATTGCCCGTGCCGCCGCTGGCCGTCACGGTGATGGTGCTTGTGCTGACATTGGCGCTTGCCGAAAGAGCCGATACTGCGCTGATTGTCAAGGCATTAGCACTGACGGTAAAGCCGTCAACATCCTTGACCATAATTGTGTAAGCACCAGGGGCGAGGCCGCTGAATATGTTGCTGGATTGGAAAGCGCCGCCGTTCAGGCTGTACTCCAGTGGCGCTTGGCCACCGCTGGCCGATACGGTAATCACCCCGTTGTTTACCCCAAAACAGGTGACTGACTGCGTGATTGCGGCGGTAGCCGCCAAATTATTTTGAAGGATATTGATTTGAAAAACTTGGGCATGAAGCCAGCTGCCGCTGTTGTCTTGGTAATCGAAGGTAAACTGGTCAGAAGTGGTCATGCTCCCGTTGTGGTCGTAAGCGAGCAGCCCGGCATTTATATCCGCTTGCGCAAAGCTGCCGCCGATGCCCAACGGGGTGCCGTTGAGCAGCAGAGTGCCATTGGCCGGCAATGACAGCAAGGTGAAATCAAGGCTAGCGGCTGGTGTGCCCTGCCCTTGAAGGTATGCGTTGGTAACGACCCCGGATTGGCCTTGCGGCACGGTCAGCACCTCATTTTCCAATAAAACCGCTGCTGTGGAGGCCGTCAAGCCGCAGATTTCGAGCGACCACGAGAGCAGGGAACCGCCGTCGTCGTCGTAGTTATCGGTGATGCGGAGCGTCCAGTTGCCTTGTGAGTTTTGGGAACTGAAGGCGGAGAATGCCTCCATCGGCTGGTAATCGCCACTGATGGCAGGTACCGAGCCGTTGCAGGCAGCCTCAAACATGGCCGCCGTATTGGTGAAAGCGTCAGAAAAACTCGCATTGATATCATCGCCGCTGCATCCAAAATCCGAAGCGGGAACGCCCGGCCTGTCGAACACAACCCTCGTTGTGTTTTGTGGAGAAACCAGCTCCACCTCCAAGTCGCCGACGTAGCTGTGGTCAATGTTCATCGTCGTTTTCACCGAAATGATGGACTGGCTGATGGGCACGTTGAGCGTTTTGGTGACAGTGCCCACTACCGTCGGGATGGCCAGTGGTAGGCCCGTGGCGTTGAAGGTCTGGCAGCCGATATTGCCCAAGTGGAAGGCCCTGAACGGTGCAAAAGCGCTCTGGCTGCAAGGGTTGATGGCCCGCACCCGCCAGTAGTAGATGCCCAGCGAGGCCAAGGCCGTCGGCACTTGGAAGCTCGTGGTCGTCACCGTACCAGAAGCAGTCAAAGTTGCAAAATTAGGTGAAGTGGAAACTTCAACGAGGTATTGCGAAGCGTTGGGTACAGCGGCCCAAGTGAGCGTGGGCTGCAAGACATTGACCTCTGCACCGGCAGCTGGAGCGCCCAGGCTGGGGCTGGCACTTACTTGGTCGAGCACCACCAGCACGAGGTTGTCGGTATTGGTGATGGAGCCGCCTGTGCCCGTCACCGTGAACGGGTAGGTGCCGGCAGCCACGCCCGTCAGGTTGCCAACGGTGAGCACCACATTTGCCGGAGGCGTAACGCCGTTTGGTGTGAAGGTGGCAGTTGCGCCAGCAGGAAGGCCGGAGGCCGTGAAAGTGACGGCTTGGCTGAAACCCGCCAACTGGAGCATATTGTAGGTGAAAGAGGCTTGGCCCGATTGGCAGGCGGAGGCGGTGTCGGCGGTGGCTGTGAGCACGAAATTGGGGTTCACGGCCATCTGGATGGTGAAGTTCTGGTTGGAAATATCGAAGTAGATATTGTTCTGTGCCTTGACCATCACCCTTGCTTGCGTGGTGGAAATATTGGGAACCAGCACACTCTCTGTGCCGTCGTTGTTGGTCGTCGTGAGCAGCGTGTAGGGGTAGGTATTGCCGCCGTCGGCGGAAAGCAGGACTTGAACCTGCGAGGTGGAAATCGGCGAAAGGTTGGTGCCGGCCACGTTCCAAGCGACAGTGGCCGTGCTGCCGCCGGTCCAAACGACGGAGGAAGTGTTGGGGTTGGTGACCACGAAGGGGCCAGCCGAACCATTGAAATTAAGGGAAACGTTCACCTCGTCGGTGCAGCCAGCGCCGGGGTGGTTGTCCCGCACCGTGCAACGGAACGACATGGTACGGGTGACCGAGGGCAGCACCTCCCAAGTGGGCGTCGTGCCAGCGATGATGGCCGATAGGCTTGGGAAGTAGCGGCTCGGCGAAGTAGCCGGGTTGAAAGAGCGGAAAGCTGGCCCGCCCGTGTTGGTGGAGACCGGGGGCATGGTGGCCACTTGGTTGTTCATCTGCTCCCAGCAGTAGGTCAGCACGTCGCTGGGGTTGGCGTCGAGGCCCTGCGCCGTGAGCACGAAGGGCGTCGAGACGGGTAGGTTGTACGAAGCAGCGGCTACCGTGACCACTGGCGCAATGTTGCCGCTAGCGGTGGTGGTAGCGCAGCTGTTGCCGTTCCCAGTAATGTGGTTGTGGATTTCGCCGAGGTTGACGGCATGGAAATAATCGTCGGAATTGTTCTGTACGTTCGGGGCGCAGATGCCAGCATAGCCCATGATGGTACTGGCGCTGCCGGGTTCCATGGCCGTGGCCCCGTTGCGGTTGCAGGAGTTGTTCTGGGTGTGGTTGCCCCCGAACTGGTGGCCCATCTCGTGCGCCACGTAATCCACATAAAAGGGGTCGCCAATGGGGCTGCCCAGACCAGTGACGCCCCTGGCCTTGCCGCCGGTATTGCACACGGAGTTTAGCTGCGCAATGCCGCCGCCGCCTGTGCTGAAAACGTGCCCGATGTCGTAGTTGGCGTTGCCGATGACGCTGTTGCAGGTCGTTTGGTTTTGGTCTAGCATCGTGCCGCCGTCGTTGTTGGTGTAGGGGTCGGTGTTGGCATTGAGGTAGATGAGCAGGTCGGTATTGGCCACCATGGTCAGGGTGACCGCAAATTCCCGCTCGTAGATGCCGTTGATGCGGGTCATGGCGACGTTGAATGCGGCCAGTACCAGCGGCTTGGTGCCACCGTGGAAGGTGGCGTACTCGCCCGTGCAGGCGAGGGCGAGGGCGTAGTTGCGGTGCTGGCAATCACCGGGCGATTTCAGGTTTGCGATTTCGGATTGCGGGTTAGCCGACTTGCCGTAATCGAAAGCGTCGGAGTCTTCCACCAGGCACTCGAAATTGTGCGGGTTGGGGTAGTCTTTTTTGAAATAGCTGATGTAGTGGCGGTCGTCGCCTTCGGCAAAAATGTCTATGTAGGCCGTGCTGTGGTTCGCCGACAAAATCATGGCGTGAAAGCCCTTCTGGGTGTAGCCGCAGCGCAGGTAGGCGGTTCCATCGGTCTTGCTCCATCCAGCAAAGGAGCGCATGTAGGGGTAACGGGCGCCCAGTTCGGGGTGCATGACCGGGGCTTCCACCACTTGGAATTCCTGCATGGAGCCGTCGGGCATGGGGATGGCCAGCGTTGCTTGCTTGTTTTCCGCCTGCGGCGAAAAGCGCATGGGGGCTGTGTCCAGCAAGGTTTTCAGGTAGTCGAGGTCGAGGCTGAGGCTGCGGTACTTGGTTGGTACGATGTGGCGCTGTGCGTCTTTTTTTGCGAAGCTGGACTCCGCCACATCCTGCCAAGGATTTTTGCTGGTTTGTGAAAATAGAACAATGGCGAGGAGTGTCGCCGAGAGTGTAGCTAGAAGTTTTTTCATGCGCTTAGGTGTGGTTGATAAAGTTGGTACTGAAGATTCATCCGTAACGGAGAACTTCCATTTTGAAACAAGTGATTGGGAAATTACTGGCTAAAGGTATTGGCAACTAGGCAAAGTCCCATCAAAAAGCAGGGGTTTGGTAACAGGAAGGCAAAAAACAAGCCTCACAACGGCAAAACCATTGTGAAGGCATTAAAAAGTAAAAAATGGTTAGCCAAGATTAAAACGAAAACCCGATGGAGGCTTGAATGGAGACGTTGCGGTCGTCGTCTTCACGGGAGATGAACTCGCCGTTTTCGAGGGTCGAAAGCGATACGTCGGCCTTGGTTTTGGTAATGTCCAACATGCCGTAGTTCAGGCGGCCCGATACATAGAGGCTCTTGCTCAGATAGACGGACACGCCGCCCACCAAGCCGAGGTCAATGGTCTTGTAGAGCTTTCCACGGCTTTCCACGAACTCGAAGTAGGCACCCGCCGTCTGTGGGTAAGGATAGTTGTTGTTGTTGATTTTAATGGTAGTTATCGGGTTGGAGAGGGTGAACCTACCCGGCTCATCGGCCAAGTAGTTGAAGTCAAGTTCGTGGTCGAAGCTGTTGGGCGTGGCATTGCCGGCAATATTGCTCATGCTCACGCTGCCGAAAGCCCTCGAACTGACCAAAAGTCCCAAGCTGGCCCCGCCATAGATTTCGACTCGGCTGTGGGGCTTTACATAAAAAGTGACGGGCACTTCGAGGTAGGTGTTGTTCAAGTTCAGTTCCTGTTTTCGCAGGCCCGACATGCGCACGATTTCGTCGTCAATGGTGATGAGGTTGTAGTAAGATTCGCCGTCGAAGCTGCGTTTTGCGCCTTTCTGGCTGTAAAGAAACTCGCCCCTAAGCCCCATCAAGTCGGTCATGTGCCAAGTGAAGGTCGCCCCAAAATGGAAGCCAACATTGCGGTCAATTGATTCGTTGGCAGTAGCGGATTCCTCCAGTTCGCCTTTGATATTGTTGAAACTCAGGCCAGTTTTGAAGCCAAAGCTGAAGTCTTGGGCTGTCGCAACGGTGGCGGAAAAAAGCACTGCACATAGCACAATCAATCGGGACATCGTATCTGATTTTATTTGAATTGAAAACTGGGGCGCAAGATAGCGGATTTGAGCTTTTCGCAAGACAAGCCAAAACAAGATTCTGCCCACCTACGACCAAAAGGAGTTGAATCCAGCGCTTCCCGTTGTACCAAGCCCCAATTTTTACGCCCTAAAAACGTGCAAGCACTTATCTTTGCCGCCCTGTTTCACCACGATTTGCCGCTGGCGCAACGAGCGGGTACCACCGTCCCGCTTTTGCCGAAGGCGCAAATAAAAATTTAGGAAAAAATGAAAGTCGCAGTCGTTGGCGCCACCGGATTGGTAGGCACGGTCATGCTGGAAGTATTGCAGGAGCGCAAGTTCCCGGTCACGGACTTTTTGCCCGTCGCCTCCGAGCGCTCTGTGGGCAAGCCCATCGTCTTCAATGGCAAGGAGTACGCCATCGTGAGCATGGAAGCCGCCATCGCTGCCCGCCCCGATGTGGCCATTTTCAGCGCAGGCGGCAGCACCTCCAAGGAGTGGGCACCCAAGTTCGCCGAGGTAGGCACCACGGTCATTGACAACTCCTCGGCCTGGCGCATGGACCCCGACAAGAAGCTCGTGGTGCCCGAAGTGAACGCCCATGCGCTCACCCCATCGGACAAAATCATCGCCAACCCCAACTGCTCCACCATCCAGATGGTGGTGGCGCTGGAGCCGCTGCACCAAAAATTCAAGATAAAAAGGGTGGTAGTGAGCACCTACCAGAGCATCACGGGCACGGGCGTGAAGGCCGTGAAACAATACCAACTGGAGCAAAAAGGCTTCACGCCTGAGCCAGAAGAAATGGCCTACAAGTACCAAATCTTCGAGAACTGCCTGCCGCATATTGACGTTTTCACCGAAAACGGCTACACCAAGGAAGAGATGAAAATGGTCAACGAAACCAAGAAAATCATGGGCGACGACAGCATCGCCGTCACGGCCACCACCGTGCGTGTGCCCGTGCTGGGTGGCCACTCGGAGAGCGTGAACGTTGAGTTTGAGCGCCCCTTCGAGCTGGCCGACGTCCGCCACCTGCTCGAAACCGCCCCCGGCGTCATCGTCGTGGACGATGTGGACAATTTCCAGTACCCGATGCCGCTGTTCAGCCGCCACAAGGACGAGGTGTTCGTGGGCCGCATCCGCCGTGACGAAAGCATCGCCAACGGCTTGAACCTCTGGATAGTGGCTGACAACCTGCGCAAGGGCGCTGCCACCAATGCCGTGCAAATTGCAGAGTACCTAGCCGGCAAGGGTTGGATTGGCAGTTGAGGCCATCCAATGAAGTAGCTTGCAGGTTGTGGGGATTTTATCCCTTGCCGAGCTTCCGAGCAGGTTGGCAATATTTTGGTGTAGTCTAGGCATAATTTGGTTTTATATGAAAAAAGCCGAGGCTTCCACTCATAAAGCCAATGCATGAGCGTTCAATGACCATGTTAAGACATCAAAAACCTGCAACCTACTTCATCGGAGTGTTTCTTGTTGTGCTGTTCGGCGCAGGTTTTTCTTTTTCCCACAGTGCCAAGGGCCCGTTTCCCAAACCCGAGCTCCCCTATCTTTCCAACGAAGAAGACACCGTCAAATACCGGGGCTATCGGCTCGACCTGACCAATTTCGAAGTGCTCAAGCGCACCGACGACTGGGTGAAAATCCGTTGCACCATCATCAACTCAGGCCGGGTGGACGTTGATTTTTCAAAAAAAGGCACCGAACACTGGGTGCAGGTGAACTTCGACCAGTCCCTTTTCGACAACAAGCTGGGCGGCCTGCGGGCCAATATCCGCCAAGCCCTCTACGACGACGACTTCAAGCTGCCTGTCGGCAAAACCCAACCCAAGCAGGAACTCAAAGTACCCGTCCTACTTTCCACTAAATCAGCGCCTACCAAACCCGAAACTGAACTGGTCTCGGAACCCGAAATAGCCACCAAGCCCAGCGTCCCTGAGAACCAAAACCCCGCCGTGCTGACTGGCAAGGGCGGCGAGGAGGAGTTTTCAAGGCCTGCCCCAACACGCCCCGGCATCGCCGAGGATTGCCCCGACATCTACTTCCACCGGCTTCGCATCATCGAGCAGGACGACAAATGGGCCACCCTTGAATACACCCTCGGGAACAAGGGCCACGGCGCCTTCAAGCTGTTTGACAAAAACCTCGAAAGGCTGCTGATAAAAGCATTTATCTCCGGTGTGCCCACCCTCTCAAGGGGCGCACTCCCGGTCGGCGAACAAGTGGTGAAACTCCAGCCGGGCCAGCCGAACGACCTCCAGCCGGGCAGCACCTTCACGGGCCGCATCAAGCTTGACGTGCGTAAAAAGACCCGCTACTTGAAGAGCCTGATTCTCTCCCTCGATTCCGACCAGTTCAAGCTGGAATGCGACAAGACCAACAACACGGGAGCCGTGATTTTGGATTGAGCGTTCTTTTTTATCCTTTGTTTTGCTTCGCAAAAACGGTGCTTTCAACGCTGAAAGACGCTGATTTTTATGATTGTTGCGGAGCAAAAACACATTGAATCAAAAAAAATCAGCGTCCTTCAGCATCAAAACCACACCAAGAAGGGTTGAAAGCCGTTGGCTTTCAACCCTTCTCACTTTACTACAAAATCCCTGGCAAATGAGCCGCCTAAACCTAGCGCCTGCTTTTTTGTTCGACCTGCTTACCTTTGCGCCGCCAAAAACTGATTTGGTGGCATTTGTGACCTTAACCCGTTTCGTACCACATCATTTTTCATAAAATAACAATGAGCAAATCGTTCCATAACCTGACCGTGAAGCAGGTCACCCGTGAGACTGCCGACACCGTAACCCTCAGCTTCGACGTGCCTGCCGACCTCGCCGACCAGTACAAGTTCGTGCAGGGGCAATACCTCACCCTCCGCTTTAACATTGGTGGGAATGAAGAGCGCCGCAGCTATTCCATGTGCAGCAGCCCGCTTGAGAGCGGCCTCAGTGTCACGGTGAAAAAAGTGAAAGGCGGCAAGGTGTCGAACCATGTACACGACCGGGTGAAGGCTGGCGACACCGTGGAGGTGATGACGCCCGATGGCCGTTTTTTCACCGAACTCCACGACGAAAACAAGAAAAACTACTACCTCGTGGGCGCAGGAAGCGGCATCACCCCGCTCATGTCCATCCTGAAAACGATACTGGAAACCGAGCCGATGAGCTTCGTTTTTCTGCTCTACGGCAGCCGCAGCGAGGAGGAAATCATTTTCAAAAAACAACTG